>JACCRA010000490.1 GCA_013813825.1 Pyrinomonadaceae bacterium
TTTAAAGTTGCCTGCGCGCCGCTGAAGCCAAGCGTTCCTTGATGTTCAGTTCCAAGATTGAATCTGCCGGCGCGTCCACGCGGAAGAGCGCCCGGCAGTTTGTGTTCTGAGCTTTTTTTGCACGCACCTTGAACGCCGCACATTCACACGTCAGACCGTTGTGGTTGACCGAAAACTACCCGCCGCAACGCGGGGGGATGGCGCACTCGTGCGACCGTATCGTTCGCACGCTGCGAGAGGCTGGCGTCACTGTTGATGTGGCCCACTTCAGCGCGCGGCACGACGATTGGCGCGTCGAGACGAAGCGCAACGGTCGCCACTTCCAGTGTCCGGTCAGGGAGGACGCGGCCCACGCACTGAACCGCTTGTGGAATGTGTTGGAGAATGACCACGCCGCCTGCTCGCTCACAACGCACGTCGTCGCTTTCGGCGGGTTGCTGCCGTTGATGGCCGCGCCGATCTACGCGGCGTGGCTCGGCGTGCCGTTGCTCACGCTCGTCCGCGGCAACGATTTCGATGCCGGCATCTTCTCGCTCAAGCGCGGCGACGTACTACGCGAAGCCCTCACACGCGCGGCTCACGTCTGCGCCGTCAGCCGCGATAAGGTCGAGAAGATCAAGGCGCTCTACCCGCACGCGCAAGTGTCGTGCGTGCCGAACGGAATCGATTTAACCGACTGGCAATTGACGCCCGCTGATCGCCAACAGGCCGCTGACTGGCGGCAAGTACACGTTGAGCCGGGGCGTCGCGTGCTGGGGCTGTTCGGACACTTGAAGCGCAAGAAGGGCGGACTCTTTTTCCTCGAAGCCCTGCTGCGTTCCGGCCACGCCCGCCGCTTTCACCTGCTGCTCGTCGGCGAGATCGAGGCGGAGATGACCGAGTGGCTCACAGCGCACCAGACGGAGATCGCGTTCACGCCGCTTCCCTTCCACGACCGCTACGAATTGCTGCCCTACTACGCGGCGTGCGAGATGATCGTGCTGCCCTCTTTCTACGACGGCCTGCCTAACGTCCTGTTGGAAGCGGCGGGACTCGGCATCCCGGCGCTCGCTTCCCGCGCCGGAGGCATGGCCGACCATCTCATTACCGACCAGCACGCCATCTTATTTCGACCGGGAGAGGCACACGATTGCCGGCAGGCGATCACGCAAGCCGCGAACATGAGCGATGAGCAGTTGCGCCGCATGGGCGATAACTGTTCGTCGCTTGCCGCGACGGCTTTTGATCATCGCGTCGAAGCGCACAGCTACGAATCTATTCTCCGGCACACGCTTGACCGCGCCACACCGATTTCGCGATTTGATCACGATGATGTCGCTCCCGCTTGTTCGCCGGCTGCGTTACAAGAAGCCGAGATCGCTTGATTGGCACACAAGGCGCGCCCGGATGTAGGGGCAGAGGCCTTGTCCCAGCCCAGATCGGCGCAGCGCCGATCTCCTCAAGGTTGGACAATTTCAGCCATGTTGGATGACGGCGACGCCGAATTATCGCGCTTACGCGCGATGGGCTGGGACAAGCCACAGCCCCTACAGGTGTCCCAACGTCGTGTGTTCTGATTTAGGCACGCCCACATTTCCGAGGAGATTTGATCGCCATGCCGTTTGCCACTCATCGACCGCTCTTACTCGTCGTGCTTGCGGCGCTACTGCTGGCGCTAACCGTCGTTGCTTGCGGCGGAGCAAGCCCGACCGGCAATGCTCCCGGCGGCCAACCCGGCGACGGCCCGCCGCCGCCCGCTTCAACCGACGGCGACGATGCGGCGGAAAAGATCAAGATCAAAACTCCCGACGACCGTTCCATCGTCGAGTTCAAGCCAAACGGTGCGGCGGAGAGCGTCAAGATCGAATACGGCGCGAACGAAGGGGCGCGGGTGCTGCGCGGTGAGTTGAGCAAAAATGATAAGCGGAAGTATCAACTCGAAGGCGACGGCCAGATCGTCGAAGTCAAATTGGGCGACGACGGCTTCAAAGTCCGCACGCCCGCCGGCGCACTGCTCTGGAAAGTCAAAATCTCAGACGACAAAATCAAGATCAGCAATAATGAGGAGAACGCGAATCCCTTCGTCCTCTCCGTCAAAGGCGACGACCGCGTGAAAGTCTTGCAGAATGAGACCGAGATCGGCGAAGTCAAGTTTTACCGCGACCGCCAGAAAGTGAAAGTCAAAGACGCTGGCGAACAAGAACTCTTCGAGAGCAACACCGACCACTACTCGGCGATGTACGGCGTGCTGTTGATGCAGCAGATTCCCGACCCGGAGCGGTACGTCATCATGGCCGAGTTGCTGTTGCGAAAGCGTTGAGGACGGCCCGCCGCCACCGGCGCGGCGGCCGAAGAATTGACCGCCAGCAATTTCGAGATGATGCTCTACTACGCATTGGGCGGCGGGCTGGGACATCTGACGCGCGCCCGCGCCGTCCTGCATACGCTGGGGATTGCCGCGGAGCAAGTGACGATCCTCACGGCCTCGCGCTTTGCCGACGACGCGCGCGTGATCGGACCACTCAACATCATTCAAGTCCCGCCCCACCTCGCCCACGACCCGCGCGCTTACCGGCGCTGGCTGCGCGAGTTGCTGGGTACGCTTGCCCCCGAAGAAATTTATCTCGACAGCTTCCCCGCCGGCATTCGCGGTGAATGGGATGAATCTCTCGTGCGTGGCATCTCCGTCCACTACCTTGCGCGCCTGCTGAAGTGGGAGAATTACGCGTCGCTTCTGCCGGCCACCCCGCCGCCGCTGACCTCAACTTTTGTCCTTGAGCCGCTCCACCCAAAACATCTGGCATTCCTGAGCCAACACCCCGGCGCGCAGTTGCTCCCCTTACAACTTCACGATCCGCCGACCGTGCTTGGCAGGCGAGAGCTTGCGGTCATCGACGAACTGACGCGGGAGAGCCGACACAGGCCAATCTGGCTAATCGTCCATTCCGGCTCCGCCGCCGAGTTGACGGAACTGCTCGCTTACGCCGACGAGATGCGCCGCCTTGAAAATTCAGCAGCGCGGTTAGTGCTGCTCGCGCGCACGCCGCCGCCACAGTTAATGCTGACCGGCGTTTGTTGCTACGATCTCTACCCGGCCAGTTCGGTATTTCACCTCGCGCACCGCGTCGTCAGCGCCTGCGGCTTCAACGTCATGCGGCAAATGGCCGCCCACCGCGAGCGACACAGATTCATGCCGCTGCCACGCCGCTTCGACGATCAGTTCCAGCGCGCCGCGCAACACCACCTCACGGCAAGCGCTGTTGCTGACGACCCGCCTGCGTCCGAGAGAGAATGATTCGCGCCTTGCATCAGCCAGACGACAAAGAGTTAGCCGCCCGACCCACCACCGCACTGGCATGCTCAAGCGTGGCATCTCGCTTGCCATGCTCTCTGTTGGTCACGCCATATTTTTTTAGGAGAATCATCAATGAAAGCTCTGTTTCCCTTAATTGCCCTGCTCTTGTTCTGCCATCAGGCGGCGTTCGCGCAAATGCCCGGGACACAATCGGATGCAACGAAAAGTGTCCAAGCGTCGAATTCTTCCGTCACCCCGCTCGGTAATGAAGACGTGCTGACTCTGATGAAAGAGAAAGTCTCGCCTGAAGTCGTTGTCGCCAAGATCAACTCTTCGGCCTGCACGTTTGACACCTTGCCGGCCACCTTGCAGCGGCTCAAGGCGGAGGGCGTGCCCGACGCGGTTATTCTGGCGATGACGCTGGCGGAGAAAAGCGCGCCAATTACCGGCGACCAACTGAGCGCCGTCGTCCCCGAACCGCCGAAGAAGAGGCTCCCCGTGAAGATCCCTCCCGGGACGCTCGTGGAGATCGAAGCGGCTTACACCATCAACTCACAGC
>JACCRA010000517.1 GCA_013813825.1 Pyrinomonadaceae bacterium
CATTCCCCCGATCCAGCAACACCACGTCGCCCAGCAATTCGCTTTTCGGATTGCTGTTCAGAATGTAGCCGATGTTGCCGGAGATGTTGACGTGTTTGGTCAAGCGCCCATCGGCGAAGCCGATCAAGCCGAAGTCGCCGATGCTGCCGCCGGGGCTGGAACCGCGCTGCAATTGGTTAAAGCCAGCGGCGTCATCAGCCTTTTCCGCGTAGAAGCGATAGAACGGAATCAAGCCGATGCCAAGCGCGTTGTTTGGACCGGTGAACCGGTACTTCGCGCCGATAGTGAAAGTGTTGAAGCTCGACTCACCGTAGAGACGATTGATGAACGGCGCGTCCGGCAGATAAGACGGAGCAGTCGTGAACGAATCAGGCACGACGATGGCCGAAGTGGTTGAATTCCCCGGCTGTACCCTCGTCGTGAACACGATGCCCGGCAGAATACTACCGACAGTTGAGCCGATGCCGGGGAAATTTCCTGCTGTGCCGAAGTTGCTGGTTTCGCCGTTCGGCGCGCCAAGCGTAAACGTGAAGCGCGGGTTAAACCCGACGAATCCGTTCTGGAATCTACCCGCAGTGCCGCCGACGAAGGGGAATTGCACAAACGGCTGATTCCCGACCGGACGGAACAAAGCCCTGCTGGGGATGCCCGCATTATTGATTGGTGCGAGCACGACAGCGGCTGGACTCTGCAAGAGCAACGGGCCGAAAGTCCCGTTGGCATTCTGCTGGCGGATAAATAACTGCGAGTTCGGCAGGTAGAAACTCGACAGGTTTTGCGGATTGTTGACTTTGATCCCGCGGTAAGCGTCGGTGTTAAAGAACAGTTCCAAGTGATCTGAGAGACCGATTTGGAAGCTCACCGGCACTTCGGTGATATCGACGTTGCCCGGATCGCGGTCGTAGTTACTATATGCAACGCTAAAGGTATACTCCCCCCGACGCAATGTTTGGCCGTCGTAGATGGTGAATAACCCGGTGGGACCGCCCGGAGGGCCGCCCGTGCCAACAGTCGGGGCGATGTTTCTCGGATCGCCCTCTGACCTTAACGTTTGAGCTGAAGCTGCGGCACACAGCGTCAACGTGGTGAGCGCCACAAAAAGCGCTCTTCTCGCGAGTCCCATCGCATTCCTCCTGCGAAATGAGTAATGTAATTTTGCGGGAAGGGGCGACTACAGTAATTCTGAGGCTTGTCAGTCGAGGCCAAACATAAAGGAATCAGCAAATACTGCTGCCCTCATAAGTATCGCGCCGGCCGCTGGGGCTCAGGTTACACGCAGACGCTCCAACTACAAGCGTACACACAAAAATTTCAAAGCAAACTGCTACCGCCCTCGTAACGAAACGCTTTGCAGTTGGAGCGGAGCAGCGAGAGGTGCCGAACACATGATAAAGCGTTCGTGGGCGCTGGAACTGCCTCTTTGCGCCTCTCCACTGTTAATTGAGATTGTTACCCGACTGCTTAGACTTAAAAGCGGCCGAGCGGCTGTCAACGACTTGAGCAGTAAAGACGAACCAACACGTACCTTAAGAAATCGCACTTACTGATTGTGTTGCTACATCTTAAACTCCGCCAGACCATACTCTACATCTGCGGGGAAATCAAGACTTTTTCACAACTTAGCGTGAAAAAAGCCTACACAGTTCTGTCACGCGTAGATGCCTCGCATTCGCGTGTCGTAAGCCACACGGTCAATGGCCAACATGTACGCAGCCGTGCGCGTGTCCACGTTGTGGGTATCGGCATACTTCACCAGATCGTTAAAGCTGGCGACCATAATATCCTGCAAACGCTCGTTCACGACATCTTCTTTCCAAAAATAACCCATCCGATCCTGCACCCATTCGAAATATGAGACAGTGACGCCGCCGGCGTTCGCCAGAATATCAGGGATCACGAAGATGCCTTTACGATGGAGGATAGCGTCGGCCGCCGCCGTGGTCGGGCCGTTCGCGCCTTCAGCCAAAACTTTGCATTTAATGCGCTCGGCGTTGTCCGATCTGATTTGATTTTCGGTCGCCGCCGGCACCAAAACATCGCATTCCAGTTCGAGCAATTCAGAGTTGGACACGCTCTCGACGCCGGGAAACTCCTCGAATGAGCGCGTCGCTTTCAGGTGTTCGAGCGCCGCCGGGATGTCGATCCCGTCAGGGCTATGGATACCGCCGTAAACATCCGAGATCGCAATCACTTTGTAGCCGGCCTCGTGCATCAATTGCGCGCCGATACCGCCGACGTTGCCCGAACCTTGCACGACGACGCGCGTCGTAGGCGGCGTCATCTTAAACCGCTTGATCGCTTCATTGACGACAAACAAAATGCCCCGTCCGGTCGCCTCGCGCCGCCCTTTCGAGCCGCCGAGATCGACCGGCTTGCCCGTCACGACCGCGTTAACTGTGTGGCGCGCATGCATGGAATAAGTATCCATAATCCACGCCATCGTCTGCTCGTTAGTGTTCATGTCGGGCGCGGGCACGTCCTTTTCAGGGCCGATGATGTCGATCAACTCCGAGGCGTAGCGGCGAGTCATGCGCTCCAACTCGCCCTGCGACATCTGCCATGGATCGCAGACTACACCGCCCTTCGCTCCCCCGAACGGCACGTTGACGACCGCGCACTTCCAAGTCATCCACGCCGCCAGGGCGCGCACTTCCTCAATCGTCACGTCTGGAGAGTAACGGATACCGCCTTTGGCCGGGCCGCGCGCGAAGTTGTGTTGCACGCGGTAGCCCTCAAACACCTGAATGCGCCCCGAGTCCATCCGCACTGGAATGTACACCTTCAACTCGCGGTTCGGGACGCGCATTACGGCGTAGAGATCGGGGTTCAAGTTCAGCAACTTGGCCGCGCGGTCAAAGCGCGCCATCATCGCCTCGAAAGGGTTGGTCTCGGCTGACTCCAGCACGAGCTTATCTTCGACCATAGGGGTTGCCATATTTTTCTCCGAGAAATAGTTAAGCGGCGGTCAGCTATCAGCCATCAATTATCAGGCTGAGGTCGCTCGCCATTAGCCTTTTGCTGATGGTTGATGGCTAATAGCTGACTGCTCTTCAAGACTTCATTCATCGCGCCGGAACGGTAGCCGTGAAGGTCGAGCGTCACGTAACGAAAGCCGAGGGCGCGAAAGCGGCGCGCCAGTTCGTCGGCGATGTCACGCCCTAGCGCGCGGTCAAGTTCAGCGGGCGCGATCTCAAGCCGCACCAGTTCCTCGTGATGACGCACGCGGAATTCCCGAAAACCGAGCGCGCGTAAAATCTCTTCCCCGCTTTCGACTTCGCGCAGTCGCTCAATGGTAACGGGCGTGCCGTAGGCGATGCGCGACGAGAGGCAGGGGCTAGCCGGCTGATCCCATGTCGGTAGCCCTGCGCGGCGGCTCAGTTCGCGCACTTCCCTCTTGCACATCCCGACTTCCACGAGCGGGCTTCTCACCCCGTGCTCTTGCGCCGCCGCCCGGCCGGGGCGGTAGTCGCCGAGATCGTCCACGGTAGAGCCATCGACGACGCAGGCCAGCGCGCGCGCGGCGGCGAGCGGTTGAAGTTTGCCGTAGAGTTCCGTCTTGCAAAAATAGCAACGATTGTTGGCGTTGGCGGTGTAGCGTGGGTCGGCCATCTCGCCGGTCTGAATCGTTTCGTGTCGAAAGCCGAAGCGGGCGGCGATGTCTGCGGCTTGCTCGCGTTGACTGGCGGCGAGGCTCGGCGAATCTCCCGTGACGCACAAGGCCCGACTGCCAAGTTCGCCATGCGCGACGTAGGCGACGTAAGTGCTATCCACGCCACCGGAGAAAGCCACCAGCGCCGATCCGAGTTCACGAAAGAGGGCCCGCAGCGCCGCTTCTTTCCGAAGCGATTCAGGCGCGACGACGACGGACGCGCCATCTTGGCTCAATGATTCTTCGACAGTTGAAACGGTCACAATTTTCGTCGCTCGGCATCTCGCCCGCTGTTCGGGCGCACTGCTTGCCGGTGCTGCTGACTAACTCGTTCAGAGCGATCAAAATAGATCGGGAAGGCCACGCATGTTATCGCAGGCATCTTGACGCGCGCAACCCGACATCAATATAACTCGCGCTCTTTTTAATCGTTGAGGAACGGCGTGGACGCTCGCGAAAAGCATATGCTATCCTCGTCGCAAAGCGGGACTGTTGACTCGTGCTCGCCGCGAGCTGTCCTTCACCTACAATCTATCGTTACTCACTGCTGATCGCTTTTTCGTCTGATGTCTTCACCTTTTCGCTCGTCCGCGCTTCGAGTCTTCCTCGTGACGTGCCTGCTGCTGCTCGGCGCGGTTAGCCTTCGCGCGCAAGATGTGGATGTCTCTGGCGAGGACGCCGACGATCCTTCTAAAATTTTCCAACTGGGGCAAGACGCGCAGGCGAAGAATGAACTTGAGCGCGCCGTCAAGCTGTATGACGAGGCGTTGAAGCTGTTGCCTGAATTTCCCGAAGCAGAGTTGCAGAAGGGGCGCGCGCTGACAGTTCTGGGGAAACTGCCGGAAGCCGAACAGTCGTTGCAGCGGGCGGCGGAACTAAAAAGGAGGCAACTGAAAACTGACTGGTCTCTGGCCGAGGCTGCGTTAGGCTTTCTGCTGGTGCGTGCGAATCGCGACCGCGAGGCCGAACCTCATTTGCGTCGCGCCGTCGCACTCGATCCGCAGGATTCATTCTCTTGGCTCACGCTCGCATCGCTTCGTCTGCGCGCCGGGGCGAAGGACGAGGCGCTCAAACTGGCCCACCGGGCGACATCGTTAAAAGAGACGCCGGCCTCCGCGTGGGCATCCCGCGCCGGCATCGAGCGCATGGCCGGTAATCGCACGGCGGCTAGGGTCAGCATCGAACAGGCGTTCAAGATTAACGAGAGCGAGCCGGCGGCCTTTGAAGAGCGTGCCGAGTTGCGCGCCGACGAAGGCAACTACGCCGGTGCTGTCGCGGACCTCCAAGCCGCGCTTCGCGCCCGCCCCGATTCCAGATCCTTGCAATCGCGACTTGCTGATCTCCAACGATTGGCGGGAAGCGGCAAGGAAGCTCGCAGCCCCGCTCCCAGACTCAATCAACAACAAACTACCGGCACGGCACAACCGCCACAGGCGACCACGGTCGGCGAGATGTCTTGCGATCAGCTCGCGGCGAACAGTGAGCAGACTGAAAAGGCGCTCCCCGCGCTTGAATGTATCTTGAAGAGCGAACCACGCAACGCCGCGGCGCACGCGCGTCTCGGAGAGATTCACCGCACCACCGCTCCCGCGCGCGCTCTTGAGCATTATCGCCGCGCTGTCGAGATTCAACCGGACAATGCCAACTTCGCGACCGGCTTCGCGGCGGCACTGGTGCAGGCGCGGCGCTTCGCCGAAGCCGTCACGCTGCTGCGTCGCGTCATCACCGCTGAGCCGGCTCACTACGCGGCACACGCCAACCTCGCCACCGCGCTCGACGGGTTAAAGCTCTATCAAGAGGCGCTCATCGAATATCAATGGCTCGCGCAAGCGCAGCCGGACAAGGCGGTAGTTTATTTTCTGATCGCACGCGATCATGATCTGCTCGGCGAGTTTGAACCGGCGCTCGCCGCTTACGAAAAGTTTTTAGCGCAGGCTGATCCACGGCAGAACCAATTGGAAATGGAGAAAGTTGAATTACGATTGCCGAGTCTGCGGAACCAGATCAAGCGTGGCCTCGGGGTTAAAAAGAAAAAGGCTTCTCGCTAAATTCACGCGGCTGGACTATAGAGATGAAGTTGCGGAGTCATGCTGTTCGTTCGGGTCTCACCTTCCCCGCCCTCTGGCTGGCGGCTCTGGCGTGCGCGCTGTGTCTCGGACACGAAGCGCGCGGGCAAGAACCATTGGTCCCCCCTCAGCCCGCGCCGCCGCCAATGAGGTACATCCCCGACGCCGAACGCGCGCAACTCTCGGCCGCTCGCGACAGTAAAGCGCGGACGCGCCTGAGCCTTGAGCTCGGCGAGCAACGCCTGACGAACGCCGAGGGACTCACCGCGCGTCAGCAATTCGACGCCGCCACCGCCGAACTCGGCATCTATCAGCAATTGATCGGCGACGCCATCAAGTTTTTAATTCGCAGCGGCAAGGACGACGGCAAGACGCGCGATCAGTACAAGCGCATCGAACTAACTCTCTTCAAGCACGCCGCCCGGATCGAGTCGATGCGCCGCTCGACGCCACCGGACTACGCCAACAACGTGCGCGCGGCGATCAAGTTCACGCAGGAGGCGCGCAGCACCGCGCTCGAAGCCTTCTACGGCCAGACCGTGCTGCGCGACCGGCCGGCCATGGACACGTCGCCGGAGCAGAATCAATCGAAAGACAAACCGGCTGGCACGCCACCACCATCGCCTGAACAAAATTAGAACCCCCCGCGCACACCGCATTATTGCCATGACCACTTCGCCTCCAATTTCCCGGCTCCGACTTTTCGTTAGTGTCTCTTTCATCTTCGCTATCGGCTGTTTGATCACTCACCCAGCCGCCGGACAAAATAAGCGCGAGCACCTCACCGCGCAGGAGATCGAAGTTGTGCGCGACAGTCAAGAACTAGACAAGCGCACGCTCGTCTTCATCAAGGCTGCGGAGCGCCGTGTCTGGCTCTTGACTAACGCGCAGGCCGCGCCGTCGAAAGAGTCACAGAAGGAGATCGAGAAGTGGGGCGACCTTTCGCGGAGCACGCGCGCCCAACTGCTTTCCGACTTGGCGCGCATCTTCGACGAAGCAATTACCAACATCGACGACGCCGCGCTCCGTAGCGCCGACAGCCCGCTGCTTTCCAAGTCGCTCAAACAACTCTCCGCCGCCTCGACGAACTTCCTCACCCAACTCGCGCCCCTGCGCGACCGCGCCGGCGAAGGAGCCGAGCGCGAAGCACTGGAACAAACGCTCGACGCATTGGAAGAGATTATCGAAGCGGCGAAGAAAGTGCCGGACGTGAAGGGCGAGAAGT
>JACCRA010000603.1 GCA_013813825.1 Pyrinomonadaceae bacterium
GTCCGAGAGCGGTGAAGCCGCCGGCCAACCGCCCGACGCGCACGGCATCCTCGCCGGTCGCCGCCAGCGCCAAGCCCCGCGCCGCGATCATCATCGCCAGCGTTACGATGAACGGCTGGATGCGCGCCTTCGCGATTACCGCCCCGTTAATCAAGCCGAGCAGCGTCGTCACCGCGACGGCCGCGAACAGCGCCGCGAACAAGCCTCGCTCGGCGAGGTTAGCGGCGATCACTCCGGCGACGGCTAACAACGACCCGACTGACAGATCAATTCCTCCCGTCAGAATCACGAACGTCATGCCGAGCGCGATGAGACCGAGCATCGTATTCTGCCGCATGATGTTCAGCAAATTCTCCGACGTTAGGAACGAGTCGTAACGCACGGCGGCGAACAGGCAGACCAGCGCGAGCGCCACCAGCGCGCCCTGCTTCTGCATCAGGGAAGCGAATCTGGCGCGCGCCAATTTGCCGCGCTCACTCGCGCCCGCGTCGTCAACCGTCGTGGTTCCAGCCTGTGCCATAACTTTCTCCGTCGCCGAATTGATGCTGCCCGCCTATCAAAACTTACCGACTCACTTTTTCGCCACCGACGGCGTCACCCGCACCCAGTCGAAGCGCGCCGACGCTCCGGGTTTGCCGCCCGCCGTCAGAGCGACGCGCGCGCCCTCGACGAAACTGCCGGCGACTGGCTCGCCCAACTCTTTCCAGTCACGTCCGTTCGTGCTCACCGCGAAGCGGTACAACTCGCCGCCGGTGGCGGTCAGGCGGAGGTAGATGGTGGATGTGCCGGGCGGCGCTTCCGCCGTTGCCAGCGTTCGCTGCTCCTGCTCCTCGCGTCGCCAGACCAACACTTTATTGCCGCCGCAAATTGCCACGCCGATGGCCCCGTTGCGATGGCTGTAAGCCGCGAGGCCGCCGCAGGCACCCGTTTGCAGTCCTTGCGTGTTTAGCAAAGCCGTCGCCACGTAATCGCCCGCCGTGGTGCGCCAACCGAGTACCGCGCCGGTCATCAACAGTTGCGCGCCCGGTGCCGGCTTGGTTCCCCGCGCGGAGAGCACGAGATAGCCACCCGGCCCCGTCTCGACCATCGCGGACTGTTTGTTATACATCGGCCATGCCCACGCCGGATCGAGTTGCGCGACGTTGAAGCCGTCAAAGAATTCTTTCTCCGGTTCTTTCGTTGCCCGTTCAATCGACGCGGGTGCGGTGCTTGGTCCCTGCCCGCTGTTAATTGACGGCCAATTGCCCGTGCCGTCCCATTTAATCTCGTCGAGCAGAGCTTCGCGGCCGATGTTGAAGGCGTCGGGGCGGCGGCGATAAGCGTGGTAGAGCAGGAAGTCGCGCCCGTCCGGCGTCGAGACGATGCTGCCGTGGCCGGGGCACTGCCACGCATCGTTGGCGGGCAGGATCGGGTTTGCGGGGTGTTTCTCCCACGGGCCGAGCAGTTTGCGCGAGCGCGCGACGCCGAGCGCGTAATCGCATCCCCGGCCGCAGCAAGCGTTGCCCGAATAAAAGTGATAGAACCACCCGCCGCGCCGCAGGATGTACGAGCCTTCGATGACGTGTCGCTCCCACGGCTTGTCGTTACGGAGAATCTCCACCCGCTTGCCCGCCAGCTTGATCCCGTCGTCGGAGAGCGGTTGCGCCCAGATCGGCGTCGGTTGGTTGCGGTCGTTCCCGTCCTCCTTCCAGATCAAATAGAGCCGGTTGTTTTCGTCGCGCGTCACGAAAGGATCAATTGAACCGGCCTCCTGACAGACGAGCGGGCCGTGATCCGTGTACGGTCCTTCAGGCCGCGCGGCCGTCGCCACCGCGATGCAGAGCGTGCCTTTTTTGCCTTTGCCATCGTTGCGTCGCGCCGTGTAATAAGCGAAGAAGCGCCCGCGATCAGTAATCAACTCCGGCGCCCAGAAATCGCGCAGCGTCCATGCCGGCGGCTGCTGAAAAACATGGCCGACGACTTTCCAATTGACCAGATCGCGCGAATGCAGAATCGGGAAATGCGGTGCCCACGTGCCGGAAGTCGTCGCCGCGTAATAATCCTCGCCGGCGCGGATAACCGACGGATCGGGGAAATCGCCCGCGATGACCGGGTTCGAGAACGTGGCCGGTGGCTGCGCGAGTGTCCCCGCAACACTGCACAGCCAGAGCAGCATGAAGACAAATAAGAATCTCGCCCGCATCATCGCCTTACCATTTAACCTCATTTCTGAACTGCCCTGCCATAATGATTGATAACTAAATCCAACTTCCTGATGAGAGCGCTCGCTCTTTTGTCGCAACGCGCAGCTATAGTTTCTCAGCTTCGGAACTCACGCCACCTTCGGCCGCTGGATGTAAACCGCAACCAGAATAATCGCGGCCTTGATCACTAAGCCCCACGAGAATTTAATCTGGTTCATGTTAAAACTCGTCGTAATGATCTGCATGATCAACGCGCCGATCAGAGTGCCGATGATCGTCGCCCGCCCGC
>JACCRA010000585.1 GCA_013813825.1 Pyrinomonadaceae bacterium
CCATAGGTTTGCTTGCCGCTTGTGCGGATAAATGTTGCGTCTTGCGCCACGAGCAAAGTGGTTGCCGCTGAGGTGACTTGTGCAATGGCACGCTGATTAAACGAGGGGAAAGCGAACGGCTGTTGAAACTGACGCCGATGCGTGCGCTCCGAATAAGATCAATAGATGCGAGATTACGAAAGTTGACTCGTCCGCGCACAGCTCACATGATAGCAAACAGCACGAGTAAGAACTTGCGTTGTGGTTGGTGGATGAGAAACATCTGGTCTAGTATTTGTGTGACTACGGTCATCAGCCATTTACCGAGGGTGCATGATTGGTCACATACATTTAATTCTGTCCACAATATTGCTTTCATCACTTCACCTTTTTTCATCGCCGCTTGCAATCGCCGCCGCGGCGCGCCTCCGAAAGCTGCCGGCCGCTTCTGAGCATCTGATGTCCGGGCCGTCCGAATCGCCTTCGCCGATGCGGGACTGAACTCTCCGCCGCTCGGCGAGAGCAGGAGAAACTAAGCTTGAAGATTTGCCCCAACTGCCAACGCACCTATGCCGATGACGCGCTCAGATTCTGCCTGCAAGATGGTTCTCCATTGCAGGCCGCGACGGCAACAATGATTGACGATTCGCCGGCCGCAGCGGCGGCTCCCGTCTCGCCGCCCTTAAACGACGAGTTTCGCACGATGGTCATGCAGGCGGACGAAGTGTCAGTTCCGCCTGATGCCGCGGCGCTACTGCCACCATCATCAGCATCATTGCCGCCGCCCGCCGCCGCGCCGCAGGCTTGGCTGCCACCTCCTCCATCACCACATCAGCAGGAGCAGTTCAACGCGCCATTATCAACCTTACCGCCACCTGCCGCTTACAATCCGTCGGCGGGGCCAGCGGCAGTAGCGGCGGCAACGGGGCGACGCCGCAGTTGGCTGCCTTGGGTGCTGGGTGGGGGCGTAGCGCTATTGGCGCTGTTAGTCGTGGTAATTGGGGGCGGCCTCTATGCCCTCTCGCGAATGGGGACCAAACCCGCGTCCGGCGGTGGGACGGCCGTGCGGAGCGTCAAGAAGTTCGTCAACTCGCGCGGTGGCATGACCGGGAAACTAGCGGAGAATTATTTCGACTTCTCTTTCGACTATCCCGCGACGTGGACGATCAATCCGCAGGGCAATTCCAGCAACTTCGTTCAAGTTTCAAGCAAGGACGACGCCGGTCAAGTGATGGAGAGCTTCGCTGTCGGCAGCTATCAAGGCACCGGCACGATGCGCGGCGACAAAGTGTTGCTGCCCCTCTTGGTAACGCAACTCGACGCGCAACTCAAAAAAAGCGTTCCCGGCTATCAAAAAATATCCGAAGGCGAGACGAAAGTCGGCCGCTACGAAGGCTACGAATTGCGCTTCACCGGGCGGCTGACGGAAGAGATGTCTGGTGGCCTCCGCCGCCAGCACCGGCTAGAGGGCGGCGCGGAGTTAATGCCGGCGCGGGAGAGTCGTCCCGGAGCGTCGTCGTCTTCGCAGGCATCGGGTCATACGGCGTGGGGGCGGATCATCTTGGTTCCCAGCGGGGACGCGAGCAAGCCGAACAGCGCGTCGCTCTTCCTGCTGGCGACCGACCGCTCGCCGGAAGTCAAAGGCATCAATCAGGTCGGCACGCGCGGCCAACTCCCCGTAATCCTCGATAGCTTCCGCATGGAGGCGACATCCAGCACTGTGCCCTCATCTTCCGGCGGCCGGACGAACATGAACGCCCCGCCCGCGCCGGCTTCCAACATGAACGCGCCGTCGGCAGCAGCGGCGGGCGGCAATATGAACACCGACGATGATGAGAGTCCCGGCTCTGTTTCCGGCGGCGCTCTCGCCGGCAAGATCATTAGCCAGCCGCCTCCGGCCTACCCGCCGGCAGCCAAAGCGGTGAAGGCTTCGGGCGCGGTCGTCGTGCAAGTGACTGTCGATGAGGAAGGCCAAGTCGTCGCGGCGAAAGCTGTCAGCGGCCACCCGCTACTGCGCGCGGCGGCGGAGCAGGCGGCCAGACAAGCCCGCTTCTCTCCGACGACTTTAAGTGGCCGCGCCGTTGAATCGAAGGGCACAATCACTTACAACTTCACGCTGTGATTTGAACCATATAGCCAAAGAGCGGCGGGAAGATCAGATCCGCTCTCCCCGCCGCTCTTTGGTTGTTTATCGATCCGGTTTCTATAAATTCTCGTCGAGGTAGGCGCGAGCCTTGTCGGGCTTGCTGGTCGAAATAATGAATTTGAGATTCTTCTTCGCCCATTCGGCGTGGGCTTCGACGAATTTCTGGTAGTCGTCGCTGATGCCGCCATTCCCGTCCACGAAGCCGATCTTGCGGAGCACTCGCATGATCAATTCCTGATCCTGCGTAATCCCTGCTGCCTGAAAGAGCTTGTGTTTCTCGTCCTCGGAAAGCGACGCATCGTAAGTCGCGTCGTAATCGTTGTCGTCGCTGCTGTTGGCGGTTGCGGAGTTGGTATTGCTGTTGCCCGCGTTCGCGTTGCCCCCCTCGACGATGCGCGCTTGACGCTGGACTTCGGAAAAGATGCTGAAGCCGAACACGCCAAGCACGACCACGAGCACGATGAGGCCGAGGCAGCCGGCACCGCCGCAGCCGAGTAAGATTTTTTGATTATTAGTCACGGCGTTACTGATCCTTTACGGGGCGAGTTTGGACAAATTACGGAACGGCTGTCTGAAAAAACAAGGAAAAGCTGGCGAAAGCGTTCAAAGCGCGTTTCAAGCCCGGCCGTCCACGAGCACATTTCTATAACATTTAAGCCGATAACTGTCGAGCTACACTCACCTGCGAAAACAGGCGCGTCATTACCTAATGTTATTTTCGCGCGCTGTTTCGGCGCGCTATTGATTTAACAGCGAATTATTGCGACTGGGAAGGATTGACTTTAATCGTCATCGTCTCCTCGCCTGTTTTGGCGGCGTAGCGGCGGTTGCGGGCGATCCGCAGGGCGAGCGCCTCATACGCCTGCATCCCCGGACGGCTGTTGACCACCGAGGCGCGAACGACCCGCCCGTTCTCAACCTGCATCACCACTTTGACAGCTTCTCCGTCCGCTCCATCGGGCGTCGGCTTTTTAGCAGTCTCCTCCGCCTTCCCGGCGGGTTTCGCGGCAGCAGGGGTCGCCGCTGCTACGGCGGCCGGCGATGCCGCCGGCGGAGTTGGCGTCGCTGTCGTCTCTTCATTCTCCGCCTGAAGGTCGGGCACAGTCGCTCCTCCCGGTTCGTGATTCAGCTTACGGAGTTTGTTGAACGACGGCGACGTTCTGACTTCAATTGGCGAAGAGGCTTGAGAGCTATTCTCATTCGCGAGCGGGAGCGCATCCGCGACTTGGCCGGAAAGAGCGTTGACAGCGGTGGTGGTGGCCTCCGCGCCCGGCGAGAAGGCAGAGGGTTGAGCGGCAGAAGAAGGTGGCGGCGCATCCGTTTGGTGCGCGCGGTTGGTGAGCGCAATCGCCGCCGAGAGTCCCAACAGCAGTAAGCACGCCGCGCCGCCCGCGAAGAGCGTCACCTGCCGGCGGCGGTCCGGCGGCGGCGGTGTTATCGACGAGAACGGCGCGGGCATTTCTTTAATTGCTACTGGCGCTTGATAGTTGTCAGCAGGCGCGGCCGCCGCCGTTGCTGGTCGAGTCTCTTCAAGGGCGGAAGTAATCGCCATGAAAGACGGAGGCGGCGGGGACAACGACGCGGCGATCTCCCCTGCGCTGTCGGCGGCGCCCATTTCCAATTGAGCTTTGCCGCCCCAACAACCGAACAACTCCAGAATAACTTTTTGTGACCAAGCGTCAATCGTCCGCCGCGTCGGCCGCACCTGCGGATCGAAGTTGAAAGACGCTCTGGGCTGGGCCAGCGCGACCCGAACGGCTTGCAAGCCGCGGAAAACGTCGAACTGTGCGTCGATCATGTGGCCGTCCTCGAAATCAAAGACGCCGGGGTGGTTGGGAAATTCGACGAGCAAGCGTCCGGTCTCGCGTTGGTGGTGCAGGATGCTGATTAGATCGGGCAGCGGGTAGTCGTTTAGGTGTCCGGTCAGGACTTTAGCATGAGGGGTCTGCATTTTGACCTTTCTTTATCTCAGCACGTTCGTGCGCTGTTTAGCCGGAAGGCGATGGCACGGCCTGATCGAAGGAACAAGCGGCTCATTCCGGCTTAACGAAAGTGTACTTAATCGTGCCGGACGAGCGGATTGGCTGTCCGGCGAGCAGCGCGGGCGAAAACCGTGCGCGCCTTGCCGCTTCCAGCGCCGCCAGACGCAGCAACAATGGGCCGCGGACGCTCTCCACATCAACCACTCTGCCGGCGGTGTCAATCACGACCGCCACCGTGACGACCCCGGCGACGCCGGCAACTCTCGCCGAGTCGGGGTAGAGGGGCTTGGGTAAACTAATCACCTTGTTGCTAACGACGCCGCCGGAGATCACAGTGGTCGCCTGCGGCGGCGGCGACGGTGAGGCAGCAGCAACTGGCGGCTGTGCCGTCACACTATCCGATGGCTGCGTGGCGGCGGGCGTCGGAGATGGCTGCGGGACGATGGCTTCGCGCGCGGTGTTCGCCACTTCGGGCGTGGCAGGCGGCGAATCGATTGGCCGCTTAGTCGCAGGTGGCGGCTCGATTGGCAGCTTAGTCGAATGATGTTCAGCGGCGGTTGGCGATGAGCCGCCAGCCACACCCGCTGGCGAATTGTTCTCCGCAGGCTTCGCGGCCGGATTATCGCTGGCAGCGGCAGCGGGAGGCGTCGTTGTTGTTGTCGCCGCCTGCACTAGTTTGGCGGTGGCTTCGTCGAAGTAATAAGAGATCGTGCGGTACGCGACCTCGGTCGGCTCATAACTGATCTGGTCACCTTCAAAGACTACCAGCGAGGCCGTCATTTTGGTCCAGTTGCCAAAGGCATCAAACTGGTAGGCGTAAATCTCTTTGCTCAGAATAAGCCCTGACTCGTCGCGCAGCATCATCTCGACGACGTTGCCTTTGTCGGTAGTGGATCAATGAGGGGATGCAAGAGCGAGATTGTAGCGATGCAAGAACAAGCGCAAACAAATCTCGTG
>JACCRA010000604.1 GCA_013813825.1 Pyrinomonadaceae bacterium
CCCGCGCCGCCCTTGCGTCCCGCCGCCATCTCAAGTTTTCCTCAAGTCTGATTTTTTACTCTATGCTCACGAGACGGAAGGTCAAACGGGTTCGAGAGTCTCGAGACTGAAATTAGTTTGCGAAGGCGCTACGGCCATCGGTCGCGCGGCTGTCATGTGTGGGTGTCAGTTAAAGGGGAATGACAGACGAGAGCGCGCTTTCGCCGCACACCGGCCGTCGAACGCTTGGGGGAGTGTTCGACGGCCGGTGTGTTTGTCATCCTCGGAAACCATTGCCCGCCGCGCACATATTGTATTGACGCCGCCGGCAAAACACGGCATCATCGCCGTCGCTTCCAACGGCGGCTCAAGGTCGGCCACGAATTGATTGCCGACTCGCTCGCCGAACTTAACTATTCGTCAACATGAAAACGCCACGCTTCACTCTCTTCGGCTTCAGGCGACCGTGTGAGTCGGTGCTGCCGACGCTCGGCAAGCTCGAACGCGAGTTGATGAATCTGGCGTGGCGCTCCGACGAGATCAGCGTCCGCGACGTGCATCGTCAGCTCGGGGAAGCCGTCGCTTACACAACACTGATGACCACGCTCGACCGCCTCTATAAGAAAGGCTTGCTGACGCGCCGCAAGGACGGGCGGGCGTTCGTCTATGCGGCGCGCTACTCGCCGGAGGAGCTTGAGCAGGGGATCGCGCAAGATGTGATCGAGGTGCTGCTCGGTCGCGGCGGGGAGGTAGAGCCGGTTCTCGCCTGCATCGTGGACGCCGTTAGCGAACACGACCGCGGATTGCTCGACGAACTTGATCGCCTCGTTAAAGAGAAACGGCGGCAACTTCAAGATTAGTAAGCGGTCAGCCATCAGCTATCAGCTATCAGCGAAAACAAAACAACTTGCTCGCTACGCGCCCAAGTCACGCGGCGCGAAGCTAAACGAACCGCATATTATCTGATTGGCTGATGGCTGACCGCTGATAGCTGAACGCTTAGGCAAGATTAAAGCATGTACAGTCTGCTCGGATTATGCCTCGCATTGGCGGCCTTGCTGATCTTCAACGCGCTCGCGTCGTTGGCGGCGGCGGGACTGTGGCGCGCTCTAAAGTGGCGCGTCGCGGAGTGGCCGGCGGCCATGCGCGCCCGACTGCTGTTTGCGTTGCGCTTTGTGCCGCCCGCTCTGTCGCTATTAGTTGTCGGCACGTTGCTCGTGCCGGCTTACCTGATTCACGAGCCGCGCGACACGGATGAAGTTGTCACCCTCAGGCTCGCGGCGCTGGCCGGGCTTTCAATCATCGGGATCGCGCTGGCGCTGTGGCGCGGCGTGGCGGCGTGGCTGGCGACCAGACGTTTGGCCGCCGAGTGGACGACGCACGCCAAGCCGCTTCACATCGACGGCCTCTCACTTCCCGCTTACAGCCTACGTCATCCGTTCCCGTTGATCGCCATCGTCGGAGTTTTCCGCCCGCGCATCTTCGTCGCCACGCATCTGCTGGCCGCGCTCTCGCCGGACGAATTGGCCGCCGCCATCGAGCACGAGCTCGGCCATCTGGCGGCGCGAGATAATTTGAAGCGCGCCCTATTGCGCGCCTGCCGCGACGCGCTGACGATTGTGCCGACAGGCCGCGCGCTTGATCTCGCGTGGGCGGAGTGCGCGGAAATCGCGGCGGACGAATACGCGGCGCGTGTGCGCGGCCAAGCGGGCGCGCTCGATCTCGCCAGCGCGCTGATCAAGATCGCTAGACTTGTACCCGCCGGGGCAAAACCTGTAACGGCGATGGCTCCCGCCGGCTTACTGTCGAGCTATGTCGCTGCTGATGGACAAGTCTCCGAGCGCGTGAGAAAGCTGGCGAATCTGTCCACCGATGCACTGAATTTCCCGTCGCAGTCATTGCCGACGCGCCTGCTGCACTGGGTTTGCGGCTGCGGCCTGCTCGTATCTCTCACCTGCGCCGCCATCGACCCGCGCGTGCAGCGTCTCACGCACGACGCGCTTGAGCATGGCGTCGCCCTCTTCCAATAGAGACCGCTGACAATATCTCCATCGAACTCTCTCCACCCTACCTCCGTCTTGATCTCTCCCTTGCACCGGCCCAGCCGACGAAACTACGAGGACTGGTAGTAGATAACACACCGCGTTAGTATCCTGAGGTTTCTCCAGCCCCCGCTCCCGACAGCGGCGATTCCACGGAAACGGGAGTCCAGCATCCCGGAATTTTTAATTTCAGCCTGAACTGGCC
>JACCRA010000628.1 GCA_013813825.1 Pyrinomonadaceae bacterium
GTGGTGCGGCGGCCACTCTCGTACATCTGCCGCGCGCCGAGCGGGGCGTATCGCTCGCCGATCATGCGGTGGTGATGCGCCGCGTTTTCGACGCTGTAATGCAGGATGTCTCCGCCGAGCGTCGCGACGCGCGCGCCTTCGTCCATCACTACTGATTCGTGAATGTGGCGATGGCCCCAACGTCCGCGAGCGCGGCGGTAAAGCCTCAGTTGATGATCAGGATACCAACCGCCCCCGCGAATCCAACGATTCATATAGCAGGAACGGCGCGCAATGCGGTAGCCGTCGGCGAGTTGCGCGTCGGGCGTGGCGCGCAAGACATCGATGCTGGCGCGCAGTTCAGGCGAGATGCGTTCGTCGGCGTCAAGGCTAAGCACCCATTCGTGCGTGGCGGAGTCGGCGGCAAACTGCTTTTGCGCGGCGAAGCCCGGCCACGCGCGTTTAATGACGCGCGCGTTACACTCGCGCGCGATCTCGCGCGTGTGGTCGGCGGACTCGGAATCGACGACTAAAATCTCATCAGCCCAAGCGACGGACTCGCAGGCATGGCGGATGTTCCCGGCCTCGTTGTGGGTAATGATCGTGGCGGTGATCTTCATTCTGATTTGCGATTACTAGCCGTCAGCGTTCAGCTTTCAGCACTCAGCCAGAAACTCTTTGCTGAAAGCTGAGGGCTGAGTACTGACGGCTAATTATCGCATACCAAAACTCAGCATCAGTGGGCAAGCGGGTTTTCGACGATGACGTTGTTGGCTCGTAGCGTTGTTGAGGTGGCGCGCTGCAAGTCGGCGAGAGCTTTGTTGTAATCGGTCTCGGCGCGCAACTCTTGATTGCGGGCATTGACCAATTGATTCTCGCGTTGGAACAGGATGAACGTGGTCGAGCGTCCGACTTGATAAAGGCGCTGCTCGCCGGAGAGTTGCAGTTCGGCGTTGCGGCGCGCCTCGCGCGCGGCCAGCACGCGGCGGCGCGAGGTCTCGACGCCCTGCGCCGAGTTGCGGACTTCAACCTCAACTTGCTGCTCCTGCGAGCGTTGTTGTGCGACGAGTTGCTCTTTCTGAATTCGCGCGCCGGCCAGATTGGCCTCGGCCGTGCGATTCTTGAGTGGCAATTGAATGGCGACGCCGACGATAACGTTGCGCGTGCCGAAACTGAAAAGGTTTCGCAAAGTCTGACCGTAGCTGCCGACTAAGTTAGAGGGCAAGCTAGCCGTTTGCGGTGTAATGTTCGGAACGGTGACGGTGCCGGGCAGTCCCGCGTCCTGACGCAATCTTCTGATCTCCGCCAACAGAAAGGCGTTGGCGTTAGCATTCGGGTCGCCGAAGATCAGCGGTATCTGGCCGGGAGGTGTGTCGGGCGGGAGGGTCACCCCGCCCGAGAAGCCGCTGGTTGCCACGATTTCCGTGCCGGCGAGACCGGTCGTCGAAAGCGTTCCAGTGATGTCGATGCGCGGCTTCGTCTGATTCTTGAAATATGTGATGTCGATGTTGTTGATCTCATCCTGCAAACGCAGGCGGCGCAGTTCGGGGCGGTTGGCGCGTGCTTCCGTCATCACTTCCGGGAGGTTGATCGGTGTTTCGTCAAACGCTGGCTGATCGGTCGGCACTAATGCCGCTGACCATTCGGGCGCGAGCGGATCGCGTAACATCAACTGCTTGAGATTGTTCTCGGCAACTGTGACGCTCTGCGACGCGATGAGCAGCGAGGCTTCGCGGTTGGAGAGTTCGGTCTGAATCTCGGCGCGTTCGAGCGGCGCGGAGCGGCCGGCGGCGACGCTGGCCTCGGTGCGGCGAAAGTTTTCACGCGCGAGATTCAAGTTCGCGATCTGATTCTGCTCGTCGCGCAACGCGAAGACTAGTTCCCAATAATTGCGCTGCACTTGGGAAATTACGTCAATGGTGCGGCGGCGGAAGTCGGCGTCGGACTGTTCGAGTCGCTTGCGTTGAATGCGAATCTGTTGCCGGTTGCGATCAATCGAGCGGTCGCGAAACAGCGGCTGCGTGAACGAGAGTCCCTGACTCGACGAGAAGAAAGGATTCAGCGAAGTGCTGGTCGAACTGGTCGTCTCGCGGGTGTTGTTAAAGAAGTAACTGTAGTTGCCGCCGCCGCGGCTGAACTGCTTGTTGATCGAAACATTGTTGTTATAGTCAGTGGTCGAGACGGTGCCGGTCGAGTTGGCACCGCCGAAGATGTTGACCACGGGGCGCACCGAGTAATTGATCTCCGGCGTGTAGGTCAAGACCGGATCGAAGACGCCGCGAAAGGCGTTTAGTTGCGTCTCGGCGAAGCGCACGTCCTGACGCGCCAGCTCGATGTCGTTGTTGTTTGCCAGCGCGCGGCGGATCGCTTCATTGAGCGAGAGCGCGAGACTATCGCTTCCCGTCACGCCGACGCGCGTGAGCGAGGGCAAGGGCGGCACGGGGCGCGGCTGCTCGTGGGTAAAGTCCGGCTCGGTCAAAACCTGTTCGAGATTTTCGGGCGACGGTGTCACGGTTGGGTCTGTCCTGATCGTCGGATCCGTATTGACGGGCGGGACGGAAGGCGGGGCAGGCGGCGATGCACTTGTCGAGGGCGGTGCCGTGGGAATCGTACTGCCCGGAGGCGTCTGCGGAGTGACCGGGCGTTGCGCTCCTGGCGGCGCGTTGGTGTCGTTCGTTATGGGGCGCGTTTCGCGCGCGGCCGGCGGGCGTTGCTGCTCGGTGCCGGGAGGACGCGTTGCATCTCTCTGCGCGGGAGTTTGCTGCTGCGGCGTCGCCGCCGGCGTCTGCGCGAACGAGACGGCGCAGACCAGCGTCCAAAGCGTCGCGGTTTGCAAGGCGGTGCGGATGCGAGAATAAATCATTGATCCAAAAACTCCTCGGTGTGTAATCAGGAAAAGACCAACGGCAGATAGTGCACTTGTCTTGCCAAACTTATGAAGGCTGGTCTGTTCCTACTACGTCTTGCTTGCTGAAGGGGTTTCACAAAAGCAGGCATCTTCAGAGGTCAGAGGTCAGAAGCTAGTGGATGGGGCTTCTATCTGACCTCTGGCCTCTCGCCTCTGACCTCTGGCTTTGCCTTGACACTCGAAGCGCGCGGGCATTATCTTCGCCATCTTCTACTGCACACGGATTTTAGCGTGGAGAGGCTCAGGTATCCCAGAAGTCGAGGGCTTGTCGCCCGAAGCGTGCGCGGCCGGCGGCCGGGGCCGGACGGCCTAAGGATAATCTTAAGACGGCAAGGAGGCATTTATCACATGGCGGTTAAAGTCGGGATCAACGGTTTTGGGCGTATCGGGCGCAACATTATGCGGACGGCGCTGGGCGATAAGGAGATTGATTTCGTCGCTGTCAACGACATCACGGACACGAAGACGCTCGCCCACCTGCTGAAATACGACTCGGTGCTCGGCAATCTCGAAGAGGAGATTTCCGCCACGGAGAATGGCATCAAAGTCGGCTCCGACGAGTTTCGCGTCTTCTCGGAAAGAGACCCGGCGAAGATCGATTGGGAATCGGTCGGGGCTGAGATCGTCATCGAGTCCACCGGCCTTTTCACCAACGCCGAGGACGCAAAGAAGCACCTGCGCGGCACGGTTAAGAAAGTGATCATCTCCGCACCGGCGAAGAACGAAGACCTAACCATCGTGATGGGCGTCAACGAAGACAAGTATGATCCGGCTACGCATAATGTGTTATCGAACGCCTCTTGCACCACCAACTGCCTCGCGCCGGTCGCTAAAGTGATCCACGAAAAGTTCCGGATCAAGACCGCGCAGATGACGACCATCCACTCCTATACCAACGATCAGCAGCTTCTCGATCTGCCGCACAAGGATTTGCGCCGCGCCCGCGCCGCCGCCCTCTCGATGATCCCGACCTCGACCGGCGCGGCTAAAGCCGTCGCGCTCGTGCTGCCGGAATTGAAGGGCAAGTTCGACGGCATCAGCGTCCGCGTCCCGACGCCGAACGTCTCGCTGGTGGATGTCGTGATGCATGTCGAAAAAGAGGTGACGACTGAAGAAGTCAACACCGCCTTGAAGAACGCGGCCAACGAAGAACTGCGTGGCATTCTCGCCTTTTCCGAAGAGCCGCTCGTCTCCGTCGATTTCCGCAAGAACGACAACTCGTCCATTGTCGATGCCGACTACACCAAAGTGATCGGCGGCAACTTGGTCAAAGTCCTCTCGTGGTACGACAACGAATGGGGCTACTCCTGCCGTGTCCGCGACCTCGTCAAATACATCGCCGGTAAAGGACTCTGAAAAGCAGGTGTCGGGTGTCAGGTGTCGGGTGTCGGGTAAAGCCGGCTTTCACCGACATCCGACACC
>JACCRA010000633.1 GCA_013813825.1 Pyrinomonadaceae bacterium
GGGCAAGGGCGTCGTCGTCGCCGATTAGCGCGCCGGCGCCGAGTCGGCGATCACTGAATTGATGGAGCAGGGGCGCGTCGGCGGCGAAGCCGCCCGTCGCGTCGTGATTGAAGAGGGGCTCGCGGGACCGGAAGTCTCTCTATTATTGTGGACTGACGGGCAGGACTACCGACTAATGCCCGCCGCGCGCGATCACAAGCGCATCGGCGAAGGCGATATCGGGCCGAACACGGGCGGCATGGGCGCGATCACCGCGCCCAGCGTCGTGCTGGATGAAGAGACGCAGGCACGCGCCGTGCGCGAGATCGTCGAGCCGACACTGGCGGGAATACGCGCCGACCAACTCGACTTTCGCGGCGTCCTGTTCATCGGTCTGATGCTGACCGAAGCCGGCCCGAAAGTGCTTGAATACAACGTCCGGTTCGGCGACCCCGAAGCACAAGCGATCCTCGTGCGTCTGCGCGGCGATCTCGCCGAAATCTTTGAGGCCGTCGCTCACGGGCGTTTGGGACAAATGGAAGTCGAATGGTCAGACGAAGCCTCTGCTTGCGTCGTCCTCGCCGCGCCGGGCTATCCGGAACAGTCTGAGCTTGGCTCCTTGATTACCGGCCTCGATGAGGCTGCCGCCACCATGCCCGACGTCAAGCTGTTTCACGCCGGCACCACCAGACGCGCGGCGGACGGCGCGTGGCTGACAGCCGGCGGGCGCGTCCTCGGCGTCACTGCAACCGGCCACACACTCGACGCCGCGCTTCGCAACTGCTACGAATCTATCCATCATCTCAACTGGGAAGGGATGCAGTACCGCCGCGACATCGGAAAGCTCTCAGGACAGTAAGTAGAAGGCAGTAGGCAGTGGGCAAAATGTGATGGACGTCAGCATTTAATGGCGATGCGATACAGCTATAGTTTTGACTGCCTCCCGCCTCCTGCCTCCTGCCTCCTGCCTTCTGCCGACTGCTTTCTGCCTTCCGCCCACTGCCTTCCGCCAATCTCTTCCCCGGCGTCTGCGACTGCTGCTATACTTCGCGGCAGCGGCTGGAGGAGTTCGATTTGCAACCGGACGGCAAAGGCCAACGTACAACGCTGGCGTGAAGTTTTCCAGATGCATGGAGTTTTGATAGGCGACACGTCGGGCGTCATTGACTGAACGGTGTTGAGGAGCTTGAGAGCATGAGTACGTGGAGCAGGTTGAAGCGTTCTTTGAGCGCGATGTTTGGCGGTATTATTGAGAAGACTGAAGACCCCGAGTTGATCTTGCAGCACACGATCCGCGAGATGCGCGACCGCGTGCCCGACCTCAACAACTCAGTCGCGCAGGTGATGGCGACCGAGCGCCTGCTCGCGAAAAATAAAGACCGCCTTGAACAACAAGTGGTCGATCTCGACTCGAAGATCAAAGCCTCGATCAAGATGGGGCGCGACGACGTAGCAACTGCCTACATCGGCCAACTCCAGCAATCACAACTCGATCTCCAACGCACCGGCCAGCAACTTGAACACGCCACCCTCGCATCCAAGCAGGCACTCAAAGCGCGCGACAATTACGTGTTGCAGATGCAGCGCCGTACCGCCGAGGCGATGCAACTCATCAACCAGTCGAAGCAAGCGAAACTGCAAGAGCAACTCGCGCAGACGATGGAGAGCTTTCAAATCGGTGACGACGCTTCGACCTTCAACGAAATGCGCGACAAGATCGACCGCCGCGCCGCCGCCGCCGAAGCTAAGATGCAACTCGGCTCCGCTTCGGTCGATTCGCAGATGCACGAGATTGAGCGCGAGGCAATGGACATGCAGTTGCAGGATAAACTGCTGGCGTACAAACAAAGCATGGGATTGCTGCCGAATTCGACAACGAAGCCGTTCGGTGCCCTGAAGTCAGGCGACGAAGAGCATGCTAACGACCATGGGCGCGCGCTGCTTAACGAGTAAATGGCGGGGCGGCGGTGCACGCACATAGCTGCGGCGCGAGAAGCGATGCTTGAGAGACGCTTTTATTCAGTTGAGATGTTCTGTTGAGCGGCGGGTAAAATCGTTATGGCGGACATGAAGAAGATTGATTTGCAGTATTTGAAGGAGGCGGTGAAGGAGCCTGTCAATTTCTGGGGCATGGCGGGCTTCGCCGTCGCCGCCGCTTACACTGGCTCAGTGATCCCGCTCGGGGCGGCGCTCGTCGCCGAAGGCTTGTACCTCGCGACCGTGCCGGCCAACGCCCTCTATCGCAAACTGGTTGATGGACGCACCCGCCGCCAGTTGCATGAGATGCGCCGCCGCCAGCGCGAGAAGATGATCGAGACCTTCGATCCGCGCGAGCGCGAAGCCGTGCTTTATCTCAAGTGGCTGAAGAAGCAGGTTTTTGACAACTACACCAAGTTTACCGGCGCGAGTGAAGTGCCGCCCAACATCCAGAGTTTGGAACAGCGTTGGGAAGACTTCGTCGATCTGCTCGACGTGTATCGCCGCCGTAAGAATCACCTGCGCTCGGTCAACCGTCAGGCCGTGCAGAACCAATTAACGCAGGCCGAACGTTCCGTCGAAAACGCGCCAGACGAGCGGGCGCGGCGCATTCAACAGGCCAACGTCGAAATCTTGAAGCGCCGCATCGCTGCTTTCGGCGAACTCGAACGTTCAGTCAAACTCGTCGAAGGTCAATTGCAATCAATCGAAAACTTCTTCGGCCTCGTCAACGATCAAGTAGTCACGCTGCCGACGCCCGAACGTGTTTCGGCGCTCGATTTCGAGCAACTCAGCGATTCCATCGCCATGACCAAGCAGATGCTCGAAGAGACCTCCGACGTGGTTGGCTCGCTCGACGAGCATAATCGTCAAGCCGGCAACTACGATCTGCTTGTCTCTAAACAATGAGCAGTAAGCAATAAAAGCGGGGCGGAGTCGGCAGCTATGATGACTGCTGACTCCGCCCCGCTTTCGCATGTTTTATCGCTGCTTACTGCTCATCGCTCACTGCTCACTGCTCTTCACTAGAATTCTTTCCAAAGCCGCTTCATCCAACCGGTAAGTTTCATTGCAGAAGTGGCAGGTCATCGCCGCGCCTTTGTCTTCGCGCAGTATTGACTCCAACTCACTACGCTCGATGGACGAGATGATCGAAATCGCGCGCTCGTGCGAACACTGGCAGGCGAAGCCGACCGGGCGTTCGTCCAAAACTTCAAAAGGCACATCGCCCAGCGCCGCGCGCAGCAGATCGACGGGTTGCGCGCCTTCGCGGATCAGCGCTGTCGTGTGCGGCGCGCCGGCGACCGCGGCTTCAATCGCCGCCACCGTCCGCTCGTCCGCGCCCGGCATCACCTGCACTATCACGCCGCCCGCCGCTTCGACGAAAGTCTCGCCCGAATTGCGTGCGCGCCGCAGCACGCCGAGCATCACCGCCGAAGGCACTTGCTCCGACTTTGTTAGGTAGAAGGCAAAGTCTTCCGCGATCTCGCCGGAGACAATCGGCACCGCTCCGCGATACGGCTCGCGGTACAGCCCGACTTCGTAACCTGATTCATAAGTCACGTAAAACATCCCGTTACCGACGACGGCGCGAACGTCGAATTTGCCGTCCGCGTTGAGAGGCACTTCGGCTTCGGGGTGGCGGACGTAGCCACGTACCTGCCCCTGGGCATTGGCCTCGGCCGTGATGCCGCCGACGGGGCCATCGCCGATAATCTGTACGGTCAAGCGGTCAAACTCTTTCTGCCCGGCCCCAAGTAACAGCGTCCCGGTCAACGTCCGTCCGAGCGCCGCTGCCACCGTATGCGAAGTGTGATGACGGCGCGCGGCCTCCGCTACTAAGTTCGTCGTCACCGCCGCCATGCAACGCACGCCGCCGTCCGCGGCCGTCGCCCGCACCAACGTGTCTGCTGTCTTGTTGTGTTCGCTCAAAATCATGCGGTGTTCTCTTAATCAATCTGATGATTCATCTGCTTCATGTCGCGGTCTCGAATTATTGCCGCCGACCA
>JACCRA010000677.1 GCA_013813825.1 Pyrinomonadaceae bacterium
ATCTGCTGCAAGAGTATGAAGAGATCAACGCGAAGTTCGGCGAGTCGATGAGCGATGATGAAATGGCGGCTCTGCTCGAACGGCAGGGCGCGGTGCAAGACAAACTCGACGCCGCCGATGCTTGGGACCTCGACAGCCGGCTCGAATTGGCGATGGACGCGCTACGCTGCCCGCCCGGCGAGACGCTTGTTAAAGTCCTCTCCGGCGGCGAGCGGCGGCGCGTCGCGCTCTGCCGCTTGCTGTTGCAGAAGCCGGATATTTTGCTTTTGGACGAGCCCACCAACCACCTCGACGCCGAGTCAGTTGGTTGGCTCGAACAACACTTGCAAAAGTATGAAGGCACGGTCATCGCCGTCACGCACGACCGCTATTTCCTCGACAACGTGGCCGGCTGGATTCTCGAACTGGATCGCGGTCAGGGCATTCCGTGGCAGGGCAACTACTCTTCATGGCTCGAACAGAAGCAGGCGCGGCTCGCGCGCGAAGAGAAGTCTGAGTCCGAAAGACAGCGGACGCTGCAACGCGAACTGGAATGGATCAGAATGTCGCCGAAAGGGCGGCATGCGAAATCGAAGGCCCGCATCAACTCTTACGAGGCGCTGCTCGGCGAGCAGGGCGAGAAGCGCGCGGAAGAGTTGGAGATTTACATTCCGGCTGGGCCGCGCCTCGGCGGCATCGTGATTCAGGCCGAGAGTGTCAACAAAGCCTACGGCGATAATTTGCTGGTCGAGGGGATGACGTTTTCGCTGCCGCCCGGCGGCATCGTCGGCGTCATTGGTCCCAACGGCGCGGGGAAGACGACGCTCTTTCGAATGATCACGAAGCAGGAGCAGCCCGACGCCGGCGCGATCCGTCTGGGCGAGACGGTCAAGCTGGCCTATGTCGATCAGAGCCGCGACGCGCTCGATCCAGACAAGACGATCTGGGAGGAAGTCGCGGACGGACTCGATCAAGTGTTGCTTGGCAGTCGTCAGGTCAACTCACGCGCTTACGTCGCCAGATTCAACTTCGGCGGGTCGGATCAGCAAAAGAAAGTCGGGATGTTATCAGGCGGCGAGCGTAATCGTGTGCATCTAGCGAAGATGCTCAAGCAGGGAGCAAACGTCCTCTTGCTCGACGAGCCGACGAACGATCTGGATGTCAACACGATGCGGGCGCTGGAAGAGGCGTTGGAGAATTTCGCGGGGTGCGCCGTCGTCATTAGCCACGACCGCTGGTTCCTCGACCGCATCGCGACGCACATTCTGGCATTCGAGGGCGACAGCCGCGTGGTCTGGTTCGAGGGCAATTATTCCGACTACGAGGCCGACCGCAAGGCGCGGCTCGGCGCGGCGGCCGAACAGCCGCACCGCATCAAATATCGGCAACTGACGCGCGGTTAAGCAAGAGAGCAAAACGGATGAGCGACGAACTGAAAGATAAAGTGGCGCTCGTGACGGGCGCGAGTTCCGGCATCGGGCGGGCGACGGCGCTGCTGTGCGCGGCATCGGGCGCGCGGGTGGCGCTCGTCGGGCGTCAGCGTGAGGCGCTCGAAGAAGTGGCCGGTGAGATCGTCGGGCAAGGCGGCGCAGAGGCGATGTCAATCGTGGCCGATGTCACGGTTGAAGAGGACGCGCGGCGTGCGGTTGATCAGACGGTCGAGCGATTCGGCGGATTGGATGTGCTGATCAATGCGGCGGGAGTTTTGATGAATGGCAGCATCGAGAGCACGACGCTCACTGGTTGGGACGAAATGCTGAACGTCAATTTGCGCGCCGTCTTTCACCTCATGCAGTTGGCCGCGCCGCATCTTGAGCGGTGTGGCGGCAACATCGTCAATGTTTCGAGCGTCACGGGGTTGCGCGCTTTTCCGGGCGTGCTGGCCTATTGCGTGTCGAAGGCCGGCGTGGATCAGTTGACGCGCTGCGCCGCGCTGGAACTGGCCCCCAAAGGCGTTCGCGTCAACGCGGTCAATCCGGGCGTCGTTAAAACTGAGGTGCATTTGCGCGGCGGGATGACAACGGAAAATTATGCGACCTTTCTCGAACACTCGAAGCAGACGCATCCGCTCGGGCGCGTCGGCGAAGCGCGCGAAATCGCCGAACTGATCTTATTCCTCGCCTCTGACCGCGCCTCTTGGATCACCGGCGCGACTTATTCTATCGACGGCGGGCGCGCTCAGACCTGCGCGCGTTAAAAAGCAAACTTGTTGGGGCATCGGCGAATCATTCTCCGCCGGTCGAATTTGAGTTGTCGTTGGTTTTCGAGTTGGTCTTCGTGTTCGAGTTGGCGTTCGCGTTGTTTGAATTAGAAGTCTTCCGCTGACCTTCCAGCTTCTTCTTTTCAGCCTCCACTCTGGCCTTCTGGCGTGAGTAGTCGGACTTGGCGCAGTCGAGGGCTTCCTGCGAGCGGAAATCGTTGGGATCGATCTCAATTGCCTGCTGGAAAGACTTGACGGCCTCTTGATAGCGCGCGAGGCGATTGTAGGCCATGCCTATTTCATAGAGGGCGTAACTGTCCGGCTCTTTCAATTTGTTGGCGCGGCGAAACGTCTCGATGGCTTTCTGATACTCACGAGTTTTAGCGTAAGCCTCGGCAAGGTGGAACAGCGCGGCGGCGTCTTTCGAGTTTTTGCGCGCGAGCTTTTCGTAAGTCTTAACCGCCTTTTTATATGCTTCCTCTGATTCGTCTTTCTTCCCCAACGCAAGGTAGGTCAGACCAAGCTTCAGATACGCTTCGGCGTAGTCCGAATCAAGCTCTAACGCTTTGCGATAGGCTTCAATCGCCGCCTCGTCCTGATCTCTCTGATAGAGAGAATCGCCGAGTGCGAAGTAGCCCGCCGCGTCTTGCGGTTCCGCCTCTGTTGTGGCATCGGTGGGCGGGGAAATTTCCGCCGGTGGTGTGGCCGTGGGAACGGGGGGGCTTGACGCCACAACAATCCCACCGGGCTGCTGATCGGTCTTCGAGGAACAGGCCGCAAGTGACAGACACGCGAGCACGACGGCGACAACGAGTAATTTCATGTTCGAGGTTCCGGGGCGCATAAAGATGTCGATTAACATTGCCGGAATCAGCAGCGGCGGATTCTAACCGCATGGCGCGGCAAACATCCAGCCTTTGGACACAGGAAAAGGGGCTGCAAGCTCCCCCAAGCCTGCCGCCCCTATCTCCCGTCCAGTTGCCGTAAAAGGATGTACCAAGAATAAACTTGCAACTCCAAGTGTTGGTTGCAATGCGATTGCGATTGAATTGCTTCTTAGGATTGTCGAAAACTATTTTGTCATCTGTGTGGAGAGTTGCTCGGCTAAGTCGGGTCGGAGTGGTTTGAGCGAATCATATTGCTCTTGGGCTTTGATCTGATCGCCTTTTTTGAGGTACTGCAAAGCGAGGAAGTAACGACCGTCGGCGTCTTCTGGCTTGAGGGTGACGACCTGCCGGAAAGCGCGGATGGCATCGTCGGTTTGGTTCAACTTGCCGTAGGTATTGGCGAGGTTGAAATGCGCGTCAGCGTCTTGTGGGTTGAGCCGGACAACCTGCTCGAAGGCATTGGCTTCTTCCTTGAATTGGCCGAGCCGATCATAAGCGTTCCCGAGATTGAAAAAGGCATCGGCGAAATCTTTCCTGAGCTTGATCGCCTGTTGATAGGCGGCGACGGCCTCTTGCGCCTTGTTTTGCCGCAGATATACGTCGCCAAGTCGCAAATGCGTTTCAGGGTTCTTATCGTCCAGCTTAACGGATTCCTGAAAAGCTGCGACGGCCTGATCCACGCGGTTGAGCTTCAAGTTTGCCTAGCCGAGCGCGAGCCGCGCCGTCGCGTCGTTCGGGTTGATGTTGATCGCCTTCTGGTATTCCGCAATGGCTTCCGTGAAAAGATTCTGCTGTGCGTAAGCCCGCCCCAGACCGGTTAGTGAAGCCATGTCCTTCGCATTAATCGCCAGCGCTAGCTTGAATTCTCCCGCTGCCTCGCTTGATTTGCGCGCTAGTAGGTAGGCACTGCCCATATTGTAGTGGACGTTCTCTGGCTGGTCTTTCATCTCCTGTTCCATCGTCTGCCGCAATTGTTTGAGATCAGCTTCAGTCGCCGGATCGGGCGCCGGCGTCGCCACCGCGGTAGCGACCGGAGTGGCGCCTGCATTCGGAGTTGATGTCGCCGTCGTCGGCTGCGATTTTTTGCAGGAAATAAGGAAAAGCGCGGAGACAAGCAAAACGATGGATATTTTCAGTGAATAATTCATCAAGACTTTGGTCGGTTGAAAGAATTTCATTGATTAAACTTGGCATAATAAAGAATAATCTGCGGCCTTGAGTCAAACCACAAGCGGATCGCGCGGCGCAGCAGCACTCCACGCCGTCTCTTTTTAACTTCAGTACACAACAGCTAATCCATGGAGCCGTCCTATGTCATCCACAGAACAGCAGAACGCACCGGCGCAATTTGGCGTCATCGGGCTCGGCGTGATGGGCGAGAGCCTTGCTTTGAACATTGAAGACCACGGTTTTCCCGTCGCCGTTTGGAATTTGGAAGGCGACTGGGTTGATCGTTTCGTGAACGAACACGGGCAGGGGCGCCAACTCACCGGCACCAAAACTTTTGAAGAATTCACCCGCTCGCTCGCCAGACCCCGCCGCATGTTAATGATGATCAAGGCCGGCAAGCCGGTGGACATGACCATCGAAAGATTACAACCACTGATGGAAGCCGGCGATATTTTGATCGACGGCGGCAACTCGTGGTTCAAGGACACGCAACGCCGCGAGGCCGACATGCGGGCGGCCAATTTGAACTTCGTCGGGATGGGTGTCTCCGGCGGCGAGGAAGGCGCGCGCTACGGCCCGTCGCTGATGCCGGGTGGCAGCACGGAAGCATACGCGCACCTCCGCCCCATTTTGGAAGGCATCGCCGCCCAGACCGATTCCGGCCCGTGTGTCACACACGTCGGGCCGGACGGCGCGGGCCACTTCGTCAAGATGGTGCATAACGGCATCGAGTATGGCGACATGCAACTCATCGCCGAAGCCTACGATCTGCTACGCCGCGCGCTCGGCATGGAAGCCGGTGAATTGTCCGAAGTCTTCGCGCGCTGGAACGCCGGGCCGCTTGAATCTTTCCTGATCGAGATCACCTCGGATATTTTTAAGGCCAAGGATCAGGAGACCGGCCGCCCACTCGTCGATCTCATTCTCGACAAGGCCGGACAGAAGGGGACAGGCAAGTGGACGGCTCAGATCGCGCTCGAACTCGGCGTCGCCGTCCCGACCATCGGGGCCGCCCTCGACGCGCGCGTTCTCTCCAGCATGAAGAACGAGCGCGTGCAGGCGAGCAAGCACATCGCAGGACCAACCGAGAACCGCTTCGACGGCGACCGTCAAGAATTGATCGACGCCGTTCATAACGCCTTGTACTCCTCCAAGCTCTGCTCTTACGCGCAAGGATTGCACCTCATCGCGACCGGCTCGCAAGAGTTCAACTGGAACATCAATCTGCGCGAGATGGCGCGCATCTGGAAAGGCGGCTGTATTATCCGCGCCCGCGTCCTCGACCGCATGATGCACGCCTACGAGCAACAGCCGAACTTGCCGAATCTGCTGCTCGACGACGAGTTGAACGACAGCATTGAGGAGATTCAGACGGGCTGGCGGCGAGCCATCGCCACGGCGCAGCAACTCGGCATCGCCGTCCCCGCGATGTCCGCCGCGCTCGGCTACTTCGACTCGTACCGCACCGAAAACCTGCCGCAAAATCTAACGCAAGCGCAGCGCGACTATTTCGGCGCGCACACTTATGAGCGAGCCGACAAACCCGACGCCGGCTTCGTCCACACGGATTGGATGACGCTCACCGGCGCGAAAAAGAGTGAGCCGACGAGCTAACCGGCGCCACTTGTGTCGCGGGAACTTAATGAGCCGCGGATAAACGTGAATGAATGTGGATTGAGAAAGAAAGACTTCCGACGTCTTCGAGTCGAATCCACGTCAATTGGCGTTCATCCGCGGTTGAACATTTGTTATGCGGCTGAACTTTATCGATAGGTTATGCTGAAGAGAAAAGTCATTTTATCTTTTATCGCCTACGCTGCTGTCGCAATGAGCGCTTGCCGTGACAGAGGCGCTGAGGTGGAGCAGGCGTTGATCAGAACGGTCAAACAAGGCGCGGGCACAGTGTTTTGGATGAGTGACCTTGCGCCGTTCGAGTGGGAGAGAATGTATGTCATCCAGCCTTACACCGCACCTGAGAATATCAATCGGAAGCTTGGATTCGAGTGGGCAAGGGCTAGCATTAGTGGCATCCAAAATACCGACACGATCAGACTTCTGTTGTTCGTCAAAGAGAAAGAGGTAGTGGCAGAAGTCGAGTACAAGGTGTGGAACGGCTTCTTTGAAGGAGACGGAGGTACTGGATACAGTATCGAAGAGGCGAAGTTTGTCGTAGAGGAAGAAGAAGAGAGAGGCGAAAAGGCGTTGATAATCAAGAGAGTGCCATGACGCAGAGCGCCGCATAACAAGCTGTTGCAGCGCGACGCCTCGATAGCTTCGTTCTCAAGAAGCCTCCTTCGATGAGGTTGGATGCTGTGCGCTCGGCGCGGCTGAACAGCGGCATTATGTGACTTTTCCTATCATAGAATTGCCAAACATGAATTTGCTTGTAATCGCACATTAACACGTAGAGGAAAGGGAGGAGCATCCGATGTCGCAACACATTAAACTACTTGGCGCAGTCGTCGTGGCTTTCGTGTCGTTCGGCGTGCTGGCGAGTAATGCACAAACGGCGCAAAATTCAAGCACGGACGAAGCCGCTATCCGACAGATCGTCCAGCAAGTTCAAGATGGCTGGAACGCACACGACGGCAAGGCGTTCGCCGCCCCGTTTGCCCCTGACGCTGACTATGTTGTGGTCAATGGCATGAACTTGAAGGGCAGAGAGGTTATCGAGAAGGGACACATGGCGATATTCACGACCATCTACAAGGACAGTCGTAATGTCGGCACGGTCAAGAGCATCCGCTTCCTGCGTCCCGATGTGGCAGTGGTTCACATCGAATGGAACTTGGAATTTCGCGCGGGCGGCGAGACGAGAAAGGGTCAGGCCATGAACACAATGGTCATGACCAAAGAGGGCGGCAAATGGAGCATTGCCGCCTTCCAGAATACGCCTATTCAGGCGGAAGGGCGCTAGCAACACTCCCGACCTAACCAGTCACGGCTTGCAACTCTCCGATCTCTTGTCCGCTATCGCTGGCAACTCGTCCATCCTTGAGGTCGATCTGCCGGTCGGCTTGCGCGGCCAAGTCGCGGTCGTGTGTGACGAGAAGCAAAGTCGCGCCGTGCCGCCGGTTCAGTTCCAACATCAGATCAAAGACGTGGCGACCGTTGCGTGAATCGAGATTGCCGGTCGGCTCGTCGGCTAAGAGGATCGAGGGATTGTTCGAGAATGCCCGCGCGATAGAGACGCGCTGCTGCTCGCCGCCGGAGAGTTGCGACGGGTAGTGATGCGCGCGTGCGGTAAGATCAACATCTTCCAGCAACTGCCGCGCGCGCTCTTTCGCTGCGGCCACGCCCGCGATCTCTAACGGCACGAGGACGTTTTCCAACGCCGTCAGCGAAGGGATGAGATGAAACGATTGAAAAACGATCCCGATCTTGCGCCCGCGCAGTGAGGCCAAGTCGTCTTCATTCATGCGCGTGATCGATTCGCCGTCGATGCGGATGTCGCCGGCGGTCGGCGCGTCGAGGCCGGCGACAAGGCCGAGCAGCGTTGACTTACCGCTACCCGACGGCCCCGTGATCGAGACGAATTGACCATTGGGGATCGTCAGATCAAGCTCGTGCAAGATCGTCAAT
>JACCRA010000742.1 GCA_013813825.1 Pyrinomonadaceae bacterium
GCGATCAGGCGGTTGTTACGCGCCGCCGCGAAGACGGAAGTGGTCCCGCCCGGCAATTGAGTCGCGCTTGAAGCAGTCTCCGCGTCGCGGAGGGCATGGAGGTAGCCGTATGTCAGAAAAGACGCAACGACCAGTAGAGTGAAGATGAACAGCACAAAGAAGCCCGTCGCGCCGAACCCCGCTCCCAACCTGACGAAGATATTGAGGAGCACCACTCCCCACCACCAACTCGCGCCTGACTTGCCAAGCGGTTCTCGCGCATAACGCAGCGTGTTTCCCCAGATGTTCGTAGGATCGAGCGGCGGCGCCGCCGGAGTGTTGACGGGCGCGGCGCTGAAAAGAGTCTGGACGGTGTTGGAAGAAAAAGTCGTCGGCGTCGAACGCTCGCGCGCCGGCCGCCACTCCGGCTGTTTAGCGGTGGGCGGAAGTTCCGCCCGCACAACCTCGCGCGTCCGCCCGGCGATTGACACTTCCGCCGGCGCGGTCATCCATCCCGGCAACTTCGTCTTGACGCTAACGAGATCGAGCAGGCGGGGCGTCGCTTCCGGGTCGGCTTTTGCCGCCTTTGCCAATACCGCCGCGAGGCGGGCGTGCTCCGGCCCCAACTCCGTGATCTTCGGGAACAGCGCGGAAGATTCCGGCGCAAGGAAATCGGCTCGCATAAACAGCAGATTCTCGTCGTGGTGCTCGCCCCACAGCGAAGGCCGCTCGGCCAATGAGATTAGCGAGAGGTAAATGACGAGCGCGGAGAAGTTGTCCACCTCGCCGGAGAAGTGGCGCGCCTCGCGACGCGGATGCTGGTAGTGCTGGTGCCCGACCTCGCTCGCTTGATAACCGAGAAGCGCCGGCACATACATCCCGTCCAGATCAATGAGGCGCAGTTGCCCGCGCTCGACGATGATGTTGCCGTGCTGCAAGTCGCCGTGGGCGACGCCGGCCGCGCCGAGCGAAGAGACGAGCCGCAACCACTCATCCGCCAGATGCAGCAGCACCTCGCGGCGGCCACAAACTTCGTCAAGATAGACGTCGAGCGTTGGTCCCTCAATCCACTCCATCAAGAGGGCGGGAAATCTCCGGCCGTCAACGAGGATGCCTTTGGCAAAATACTTGAAGCGCGGCAGGGCGGCGATGCGCGCGGCGTTCAGGTGCGCGTCGAGCGCCTTGTAGCGCGCCTCGCGGTCGCCGAGAAAACCGCGAAAGCAACGCACGGCCAGCATCCCCTCGCGTCCGCCGCCGGACGGATTGAGTTTGAAGACGTAAGCGAACTGCCCCGAAGTGACGAGCGGCATTCCGAGCCGATCCACCGCCGGCAGCATCGTCTTCAACGCCGGATCGGCGAAGCAAACAATCGGGCACTGCACAGCCTCGGCGAAGTGCCGCGCCGTCGGCCAGAAGTTGATATTAGTGAGGGCTGACATGGAAAAAATGATGAATGCGAAATGATGACTGCGAAATGATGAATAGACAGATGGTTTTTAATTCATCATTCATCATTTCGCATTCATCATTTTTTTTGACGGCTCACACGCGACAGCGATTCTAATGATCGCCACGTCATCGTCTTTCAATTTTTTCGCCTGCCGCTCACGTCGGAGCAAGTCGGCGAGGGCTACATTGTCCGACGCCGCGAGCAAAGAATCAAACTTTGCGATGAGCGGGTGACGCGCCGCCGCAAGTTCAAAAAACCAAGCCGCGATGGCATCCGACAGCAGCAGGAAAATGTCGCCCGACTCGGCCTCGCCCGCGCCCGTCACCGCCCGCCCGAGCGCCGACTTCATTAACTCCGCGCGCGACGGCACCAGTACGGGATGGGAGTTGAAGTCTTGATGTTCGGCCAGCGGCAGCGCCGCGCGCAGTTCACAATTGCGCCGCTGAATCAAACACGAGTCGCCGACGGCGATGGCGCGCCAGCTTAAACGCCGTCCTTCCGCCGCGAAGTGTAAACCGACGAACGCGGCGAACGAGCCGCCCCGCCTCTTCTCTTCCGCGTACCACGGCAGCGTCAGGTTTTCCCACGCGGCGTGCAGCCCTTCGCCTTCAGTGACCGCCCACACTCCGAAATCCGCCACCGAAAGCGGCGGCGACGGCTCAATTCCAGCCCAACTCTCCGCCAACCGTCGCGCCCAACGCCGCGCGTCAAAAGCCTCCGTCGCGCCGTCGGCCACCGCGTAGCTCCACCCTCGCCGACCGATACCGGCAGCGTCCTCACACTCCTCGAGCGTGCTGTCCTCCCTCGGCAACACAAAGTGTCGAACCTGTAAACGCCAGTCTTGGGAACTCATCTCAGACAGAGACTGCAAGGGACGATGAATGAAAAGGCAAGGTGGTTCGAGGGGCTGATTCACAAGCACGCAGAGGGAGACAGTCCGACACCTCAACAGCATCTCAATGGCGGGTGTCGCTCGTCAATTCTGATCTATGCCTCGTATGGCCCCAAGAACCGCTCACCGTTGAAGTGGATCATGTGCGTCGCAGCCTCGGCGACCCACACCTCCGTCTCCCACGATATTTCGCCGAGGTACTTGAGCAGCGTCCTGCGGTCGAGGAACGCGGTGACGTAAACTAGCCCCGCCTTCGAGCCTCGGAACAGGGCTTTCAATTCCTCGCGGCGTTTCGGGTTGATGGGTCCGTGACTCGTGACGGCTTCGATCAGCACCAGCCAATGCTTCTCAACGTGATGCACAACGACATCCGGCATCTTGCCGTGTGCGTCCACGCTAACCCCTAGCTCCGCGAAAATCTCCTGATCGAAGATCGCCCATTTCTCATCTGCGTCGCCGACGTAGATGACCCTGCCGCCCGGCGTGAAGGAGGGGCAAAAGTCCTCGATGATTTTTGCGATCAAAATATTCTGACCGCCCGCCGAAAGCGTCAAGGTCTGACCGCCCGGCATCGTAATCGGGATGCGATTCATCTGGCGCGACTGCGCGTACTTCTCCTGTAGCGTCTCGACGGTTGCCAGATAGGTCCGCAGTTTTTCCTCCCACTCGTCAGAGCCAAAGACGCTCAGCACCGCCAACGCCGCAGCTTCGATCTGATAGACAGTCTTCCCGCTGTTGATGGGTCGAGAAGGCTTGTCAGGGTTGGCGACGATCAGGCCGGCGTCGAGAAACTGATGCACGGTCTGGCGACGCACGCTCTCGCGCGTGTTCGGCTTGTACTGCTTGCCGTAGTGCTCGGCGAAGAAGTCCATCATCTGCGTCACGCCTCGCAGCGGCGCGCTCGCCTCCGCCCACGGCGTTTCGGGGCGCACGTCGAGCAGGGCGAGCAGCGTGAGCGCGGATCGCTCGTTCTGCTGCGCGGCGGGGAAGCCGAGAGCTTTGAGGGCGCGCGCGGCTTCGTCAATTCTCTTCTTCGCCGGGATCGGATCGGAGGTGTCGGTGTTCATGTGCAGCAGTTGGGAGGTGATGAGTTGGTCAAGCGCGTCTTGATCGTGGAACTGGTCGCCGACGCGCGCGCCCAGAGCCTCTAGCTCCGACCGGGAGGGATACTTGAGGCTCCGCAGGTCGGTAGCGTTGACCTGTGTGTGCCCGTTGAATTGCCGGAAGTAGGCATCGAGCAAGCTAGAGTTGAGGAACGCCGCCAGCCCCTTCGCCAGATCGTCGATCAGTCCCTTCCCCGCTTCGTGAAAATAATTCAGATGGTTCTCAAAGCCGACGCGCGGCGCGCGCGTGCGCTCCGGATCGTAGATGGCGGCGACGACGCGCCGCGGCTCTTCTTTCGCGGAGAAGCGTTTGACGAGCACGTACACGCCGGACGGCACGAGGAGATCGGCGGAGCCGGGGGCGTCGGCAATCCAGTTCGACTTTTTGCTGTGCGGCTTGGGGTGGCAGATGGAGCCGTCGCAGAAGTGGTGCGGGTAGATGAGCGGCACCGCACCATCAGCGCGCTCACGCCGGAGGTGCCCGGTGGCTCTGAAATCAACGACGCGCCCCGTCGAGACCGTGAGACCGAGATCGGCGAGAGTCGCCGTAAACAGCCCCATGCGCGCGGCAACTCTGGAGCCAAGCTCGTCTGACACGATGCGAATGAAGGCGTCCGAGTCGTCGGGCTGCACCAGTTGCTCGCTCGTCACTTCTCTGATCGTCACCGCCTCGTCATCAGGATCGCTACTGGCGGAGATGATCACGCTCCCACCACCGCCGCCCGCTTGCTTAACAGCGTGGAAGATGATGTTTTCTTGTAGCACGTCGTCGTCGCCGAAAGCGAGGTTGCGCGCGCCGAAGAGGTGGATGCGCCTGAAAGTCATCGCCGCGAGAAACGACTGCCTGAACGCCTTGAAGTAGGGACCGTTGCAGAAGCTGCGCGGCGTGATGGCGACCAGTTCCCCGGCCGGCTCAAGCAGCCTTGTCACGACGGAGAGGAAAGCCGTGTAGAGATTAGAGGTCTCGACGCCGACCGAGCGCATCTGTCGGCGTGCGTCGGAGCCGCTGTTGATCTTGCGGTATGGAGGGTTCAGGATCGCGTGCGTGTAAGCCCCGCGCTCATCGAACGCGCCCGCCGCCAACAACTCAGTACCGAACTTGATGAAGTCCTGCTGCCGCACGTCAGCCGTGAAATTAATGCCGACGCGCTCACACTCGACGCGGCAGGCTTCGAGCGTGTCACTCAGGTAATCGGTGAGTGCTGAATCGATTTCGTAGGCCGTCACAGATAGCTCTGTCGGCGGTAACGGCCAGCGGCACACCTCGGCGACGAACGCGGCGGAGAGCGTGCCCACGCCCGCGCCGGCATCGAGCACACGCACCTGCGGGAGGGGACGTTGGAAGAAAGAAGCCATGAAGTGCGCGACTGCGGGAGGCGTCAGGAATTGGCCCCACTTCACGCGACGACCAGCATCCAGCTTCCGCGTCACGTCGAGCCGGAAGAAGTCGGCTCGCTCGGTGAGCGTCGCAAAGCCCTTTTGAAGAATCGTACTCATCAATAATCACTGAGACTGACTAGAGCTTCCGCCCTCATCCCTTCCTCATGTGTCCATCCAAATGTGCGGGGCCATGCCCGTCAGGCTGGTGCCGATCTCGTAGAACTGCACGACCGACGAGGGGTCGGCATTAAAGACAAAGCCGCGCGATCCAGGCACGGCGTGGACGCCGAGTTGTTGCGCCGCGCCGAGAAAGTTTTCCGGCAGTGGGCTTGAGATGTCAAAGAGCGTGCGCGCGAAACCATCGGGCAACACTCTCGCATCTTCCGGGTATTCGATCTTGTTCGCGCGGCGCGACGAGACGTGACAGTTAAAGAGCAACACCTGCCCGTCGTCCGTCTCTAGCGACATCAATTCCCGTCCGGGCGCAAGCGGATCACCGTCGCCGGATTCGCCGTCCGTCAAGTGCAACACAGTCGGTGGGAAGCCGCGCGGGTGCTGCGCAAGCCATTGGCCGAGGATTGACTGCGCCTGTCTGAGCGCCTGACACATTGGCGTGCCACCATCGGCGTGCGGGTAAATCCAGACGGGGTAGCGCACCGGCATCTCGATGGAGCCGCCCGCCCCATCTGAGACGCGCTTATAACCTATCTCGATGCGCGCGGGATTGTCGGCTACCTCCGAGATCGGCGCGATTTGCCGATCCGCCAGCAGCCCCGTGAAGGCGGAGCCGACGGTGCGGCCGTAGCCGATGATCGAGACGTAATAATAATTGCGGACTTCCTCAGTCTTCGTGCAACGGATCACCAGATCGTGCAGCGCGTGATTAACCGCGCCGGCCACATAGTCGGCCTTGCGGGCGGCGGTCTGAGAACTATGTTGTTCGCCGCCGCCGAAAGGGTCGGCCATCGAGCCGGACTGATCAAGCAGCAGAATGATGAGCGTCGGATTAGCGCGAGTGATTTGTGCTGAGTACACCGCTGAAGCCTTTGACGGAAAGATGCTAAATCTGATGACAACTTTCAGACGCGAATTATAGAGGATGTGCTGCCCGGCAGACAGGGCGTGCCCGAATTTCAGTCAACGGCGGCGCGAAACAGTGACGACGCGAGTCAACGCCGTAGATCGCAACTGATAAGATTGAGGCGGGCGGAAAACACTCGTCCACGAAAACACACGAAACAGCACGAAACAAATTCCACGAATGTCGTGGGTTTGGCTGCCTGTCGTTTCGTATGTTTTCGTGGACGGAGATGTTTCTGGTGTTTCAATCTTACGGATGTTGATTTAGACTTCCTCCCGCTCGCGCTTTCATAGATTTTCTCTCTTAACAGAATGCACCGGAGGTTCCAAACGCTTTATGCGGAGACGCTTACTTGCTTGCGCGCTCGTCGTTACGAATTTGCTTTCATTCTCGCCCGCCTCAATCAATCTTGCGGCGGCACACAATCGCCCACTTGCAACCACTACGGCAACGCTTCCGGGCGGCGCGGAGGCCGCCGCTCAAACCGGCGTTAGTAAAGCATCGGCGAATGTGCCCGCGCCTGAAGACGTGCTCGGCTTTCGTCCCGGTGATGATCGCAAGCTCGCGAGTTGGTCCAGCATTGTCGATTACTTCCGCCAACTTGATGCGGCGAGCGACCGCGTCAAGTTTGAAGAACTAGGCAAGACAACTCTCAACGCGCCGTTCGTGTTGGCGACGATCAGCGCGCCGGAAAATCTGGCGCGGCTGGGTGAGTACAAAGACATTCAGCGGCAACTGGCCGATCCGCGCACGCTAGGGAAAGACGCCGACCGCAAGGCGCAAGAGTTAATCAAGCGCGGCAAGACCATCGTGCTGATCACCTGCGGTATCCACTCCACGGAAGTCGGCTCGTATTTGTCGAGCACGCTGATCGCGCACCGCCTCGCTTCGTCCAATGACCCGGAGATCGCGAACATCCTGCGCGAGACGATTGTGCTGTTGGTCCCCTCGCTCAACCCCGACGGCGTGGACATCGTCAAGCGTTGGTACGACCGCACGCTCGGCACGCCCTACGAAGGAACTTCGCCGCCGGAGCTGTATCACAAATATATCGGCCACGATAACAACCGCGACTGGTACATCTTCTCGCAACGCGAGACGCAACTGACCGTCGATAAAATTCACAACGTCTGGCACCCGCAGATCGTCCACGACATCCACCAGCAAGGCGCGGACGGCGCACGCCTCTTCGTCCCGCCTTACATGAAGCCCGTCGAGCCGAACGTGCCCGCCAAGATCGTCGAAGGCTACACGGAACTCGGCAAACACATCGCCACCGAGTTGCGCGCCGCCGGCTTCAAAGGCATCACCTACGATTCGACCTACGACGCTTGGACGCCCGCGCGCGCCTACTCGCACTATCACGGCGGCGTCCGCATCTTGTCCGAGACGGCCTCGGCACGCATCGCCACGCCAATCACCCTCAAGTTTGAAGACCTCCGCCCCGACGAAGGCTTCGACCCGCGCAAAGAGTCCGTTAATTTCGGCCCCCTCTGGCCCGGCGGCGAGTGGCATTTGCGCGACATCACCAACTACATGACCAATGGAGCCTTCGCCCTCTTGCGCCACGCCGCGCAGAACCGCGAGCGGTGGCTGACACGCTTCCATGAGATCGGGAAAGAGGCGATACGAGTACGCCCCAATGGCGAAGTTTTCGCTTACGTCATCCCGCCCTCGCAATTAGCCGCGCAGCGTTTGAGAGACAACGAACTGATCCATGTTTTACAGCGCGGCGGGGTGGAAGTTGACGATGCGGAGCGCTTCACCGTCGAGGGCGTCGCGTATCCGAACGGCACGGCAATCATCAGGATGGAGCAGCCTTACGGCAACTTCGCTAAGGCGCTACTCGAACGGCAACGCTATCCTGACTTACGCGATGAAGCCGGAAACCCGCAGTCGCCCTACGACGTGACGGCGCACACGCTCCCGTTGCTCATGGGTGTTAACGTGAAATCGATCTCCGCACCATTCAAGTATCGCCGCTCAGGGGCGCGCGTCTTCAATGACGCCGAACCGCCGCTCTCCAACGCCCGACTGGCGCTCTACAAATCGCATGTGCCTTCGATGGATGAGGGCTGGACGCGGTGGATTCTCGAACAGCACAATTTCGCCAACTCGCCGCTCGTGGATAAAGATGTGCGTGCCGGAAATTTACGCGCGAAGCACGATACGATTATCATCCCCGATCACTCGCCGCGTGCGATCTTCGAAGGCTATCGCAAGGATACGATGCCGGAAGAGTTGACGGGCGGATTAGGTGAAACCGGTGTCAGAGCCTTGCGCGAGTTTGTCGAGGGGGGTGGCACGCTCGTCTGTCTGAACAAGGCTTCGGAGTTCGCTATCGCGCAACTCAAGCTGCCGGTGCGAGACATCACCGAAGGCGTCCCGCGCACCGAGTTTTTCGTCCCCGGCTCAATTTTGCGGACAGAGTTGGACACCGCGCACCCGCTCGCCAAAGGGATGCCAAAGGAATCAATCGCGTGGGTCGAAGACTCGCCGGTCTTTGAAGTGAGCGATCCGAATGAAGCGTCGCGCGTCCGCGTCGTCGCGCGCTACCCCGCGAACGCCGATCCGCTGTTGTCCGGCTGGCTACTCGGCGGCGACAAGCTCAAAAGCAAGGCCGCGCTCGTCGAAGTTACGATGGGCAAAGGCCGCGTCGTGCTCTTCGGCTTCCGCCCGCAATACCGCGCGCAGTCGCTGGCGACGTACCCGCTGCTGTTCAACGCGATCTCCGCGCCCGCGAAATAAGCGGCGCGCGACAGAGCATGACGCCACAAAAGACGGACGCCGCGCATTTTCGAGACGCGCGGCGTCTGCCTTTTCCGGCACAACGATTAGGATTTAGAGAGACTTGGCAAAGGCTAACGTCTCGGCGGCGTTCAGCGCCGGATCGACGTTGCGATAGATTTTGCGAATGACGCCGTCCTTGTCGATGATGAACGTCACGCGGCGCGAGTAGCCAGACGAATTGAGGACGCCGTAAGCCGTGCTCACTTTTTTCTGGTCGTCAGCCAGCAACGTGAAGGTCAGGCGCTGATTTTTCTTGAACGCTTTGTGCGATTCCACGTCGTCCACGCTGACGCCGAGAACTTCGACGTTAGCTTTACGGAAGTCGGCGAAGCTGTCGCGGAAGGCGCACGCCTGCTTGGTACAGCCGGGCGTCTCATCCTTCGGGTAGAAATAGAGCACAACTGTCTGTTTGCCTTTGTAGTCGCTGAGCTTGACGGTCCGCCCGTCGTCGGTCGGCAGCGCGAAGTCCGGCGCGGCAGCCCCTTCTTCGAGTTGCGCGACGGAAGTATCACCACCGCTACGACTGGCGGCGCTCTGCTGCGTTAGTGGCGGTTGTTGCTGCGCGTTGCCCGCAGCACCGCACGCCGATGCAAACGCGACGAGCGCGAAAACGACAAGGCAGTTTCCAACGATATTGCCTACCAACACCGGCGGGCGCGTCGTCAGAGTTAATGACCAACTGCGATAATGCTGTTTCATTTAATACTCCTCCTTCGTTCGTTACTTTTCAAAATACATCTTCGCCGCCATCTTCGCGAGCTTCCACATTTTGCCCCACTCGATGCGGCCGTCCTCTTTGTCGCGGCCGGTCAGCTTGTCGATGAAGAGTTGGCGAAACTGCTTGCCCTCGCGCTTCAGCATCATCTCTTTGGCGTAGGGGCGCGCCGTGTCGAAGAAGCTAAATTCAGGATCGGTGACGAGGCCGATGCCTTCGAGCGTCATCAGGGCGCGCATCACGAACGTGAAGTTCGACGGCAGGCGAAACGGGTAGTCGTACATCACTTCGGCCAGATCGTAGGTCAGCTCTTTGAAGTTCACTTCGCCGAGTTTCATATTCAAATAGTGCTCGAACAGACTCTCGACGACCGGACGCACCATTTCGGGATTGACGCCGGGCTTTAGGAAGTTGAGGTTAATCAAGTCCTGCGCCAGCCCGTGTACGTCGCGGCCGACGACGTGAAAGAAGGCGTCGATCATCTGCGACTGAAGGCGCGGCGTAATCCGGCCGGTCATCCCGAAGTCGAAGAAAGCGAGCCGCCCGTCTTCCATCACCAGCAAATTGCCGGGATGCGGATCGGCGTGAAAGAAGCCGTCTTCGAGCAACTGCTTCAAATAAGCGCGCACCATCAAACGGTTGACTTTGACTGCTGAGACGCGGCGCGCCTTCAAATTTTCGAGGTCAATCACTTTCGTGCCGCGGATAAACTCCATCGTCAGCACGCGCCGGCTGGTGTGCGTCCAGTGAATGAGTGGGACGTGAATCGCGCGCCACTCTTTGAAATTGCGGCGAAAGCGTTCGGCGTTCCGCGCTTCGTGCAGATAATCGATTTCCTCAAAGACGATCTCGGCGAACTCGTCGAGCATCCCGGCCCAGTCGGCATTCTCGTTAAAATCGGCGAAGCGCGCCGACATGAAACTGACGAGACGGCGCAAGATCGCGAGGTCGAAGCTGAGCATCTCCGGCAAATCGGGACGCTGAACTTTGACCGCCACCTCTTCGCCCGTGTGCATCCGCGCGCGATAGACCTGACCGAGCGAGGCCGCCGCGATGGGTTCAGCATCAATCTCAGCGTAAGCCTCTTGCAACGTCCGCCCCAATTCGGCCTCGATGCGCGCGTAGGCTTCGGTGGTCGGAAACGGCGGCACCTGATCTTGTAGCGTCGCGAGTTCCTTGACGTAGGCGAGCGGCAATAAATCGCCGCGCGTGCCGAGCGCCTGCCCGAGTTTGATGAACGTGGGGCCGAGCCTGACGAGTTGCTCTCGCAGCCACGTCGCTTGTTGATGTAGGCGCACTTCTTTGGAAGTTGTCTGATCGTGGCCGCGAAAAACAACATACCGCGTCGCACGGATCAGCTTATCCAATACGCGCCGATCAACATCTCGGCTCCACTCCTGAAAGAGAGCGACGCGCCCGCGCCCGCGCGCCTCTTCGCGCAATCGCGCGGCCATCCGCCGGATGAACTTCGCGCGCGCTTCGTAATTTTCCAGAAACAGATAGAGGCCGAGCGTCCCTAACACGCGCACGATCCGCGAAGTCCGCAACCACCCGCGCCAACTGTGCGCTCGCGCCGCCGCTTCCGCGTCGAGTCGCGCCCGCGCTTCGGCCGCCGCCGCGCCGCCGTCGAGCGATTTCGCCGTGTTGCTCGTCACGATTGACGCCGCGCGCGCGCCGCCATTCATGGCGTGGCCGTTGCTGCGCGCCTCGCCGTTCAAAGGAATCAGCGCCGTCTGCTTGTCTTCAGTAATCGCCATCCCGCCCGTCATATTAAATCGCCCTTGTCGCAACCGTGTGCCGACAAAACAAAATTTAAGTTTCAAGTTTTCGTGAGCGCCACCTCAGCACAGTTCCGCTCACGGAGAAAAACATGATCCACGCAACGACACGAAACAAGCACGAAACCGGGTCGCGCTTCGTGCTTGTTTCGTGTCGTTGCGTGTGCTTTAGTGGCTAAAATCTCTTCCGATCCTCTACCCTGAATCAACGTAAGTTTAAGGTTCTAAGTTCGACATCGCTTGATCCGTGCTCTTCAACTTCCAATCTAAAATTTAAACCACGCTCAACGACCGGCGCACGCCCGCGTGGGTGAAGTACCGCACGGCGCGAGCGGCGTCGTGCGTGATTTGCCGCCGCAGCTCATCCACCGAACTGAACTTTTTCTCGGCGCGCAGGCGATGCAGAAAACGCACGCGCACCACATCGCCGTAAAGATCGCCACTCCAGTCAAGGACGTGAGTTTCGACCGCCGGTTCCGAATGTCCCGCGAACGTGGGGCGCGTGCCGATGTTAGTCACGCTGCGCCGCCAGATGCCTTCGATCAAAGTGGCCGTGACGTAAACGCCGTGTCGGGGTATGACGCGATTCTGCGGATGCAGGTTGGCCGTCGGGAAGCCGAGTTGCCGCCCGCGCCGGTCGCCTTCGACGACGCGCCCCTCAACGCCGTAAGGCCGCCCCAGCATCCGTCTGGCGAGATTCACCCGCCCCGCCGCGAGCATCTCGCGCACACGGCTCGAACTGATCCGCTGTCCGCGCAAGCGCACTTCCGGCACCTCTTCGGCATGGAAGCCAAGCCGTCCGCTCTCTGCTTTCAGCAACTCGATGTTGCCCTCGCGCCGGCGCCCAAAAGCGAAGCCGTGTCCGAGATAAACTTCACGCGCCTGCAAACGGTCGCGCACCACATCGCGTAGAAATTCCTGCGCCCGCACGTTCGCAAACTCCGGCGTGAAGCGGACGACGATCACTTGCTCGATGCCTAGCACGCCGCAAGCTTCAACTTTCTGATCGAAAGTCTGCAACAGCGGCGGAGCCGACTGCGGGTGCAACACCGCGCGTGGATGCGGATCGAATGTGATCACCGTCGGCACAGCCCCCACGGCGCGCGCGCGCGCGACGACCATCCGCATGATCAACTGGTGGCCGAGGTGCAGTCCGTCGAACACGCCCAACGTCAATACCGTTGGCCGCGCAATCTCAGCATTGTCCGTACCGTGGAAAAGTCGCATAGAAAGGATGAGGGATGAGGGATGAGGGATGAAGGATGAGAATAAAGAATTTCTTATTCATCCCTCATCCCTCATCCCTCATCCCTTATTTCAAGTCCGTCGTAGCCGAACTCAACGCCGGCGGGCAGCAGTTTCGAGTCGCGTGCGTGTTTGATGTCGTGCGCCATGTGGGTCAGGTACGTGCGGCGCGGTTTCAGTTCCGCGACGTAAGCGAGCGCGTCGGCTAGCGAGAGATGCGTCGGGTGCGCGGTCAGTCGCAAACAGTCGAGCACTAGCACGTCCAAGTCTCGCAAGCCGTCGAGGGCAGCCGGCGGAATTTCGCTCAAGTCCGTGGCGTAAGCGAAATCATTGAGCCGGTAGGCGACGACCGGCAAGCGGCCGTGGAGGACTTCGAGCGGCGTCACCAGCAAATTTCGACTGAGCGAAAACGGAGCGCCGGCGAAGATCGTATGCGCGACGATCTGCGGCAAACCGCCGCCGAAGTAAGTCGGCTCAAAGACATATTGAAAGATGCGGCGGAGGTCTTTCCACGCGCTTTCGTTGGCGTAGAGCGGCAGCGCGCCGTAACGAAAATTGAGCGGACGGAGATCATCGAGGCCGAAGATGTGATCGGCATGGCAATGCGTGATCAGCACCGCGTCGAGCCGCTTCAGACGCTGCCGTAAGGCCTGCTGGCGAAAGTCGGAAGAGGTGTCAATGAGCACCGCCTGCCCATCGTGCTCAACCAGCACCGAGACGCGCAAACGCTGGTCGCGCGGATCGTCCGAGATGCACGTCTCACACTCGCAACCAATCGACGGTACGCCCGTCGAAGTGCCTGTGCCGAGTAACGTGAATTTCATAAGGAGCCGTCAGCCGTCAGCAATCAGCCCTCAGTTTCAAATAGCTTCGCAAGCCCGCCAGCTCTTTCCGCGTTCGGGGGCAAACTATGCTTGGCTGATGGCTGAAAGCTGATGGCTGATTGCTTTTTCATCTTCCGCCCGTGATGTCGTTGCCGGAGAAGCCGCGCGGGCGGGCGGCGGTGGTGCCGGTGAGCGAGACGTATTGCATTCGCAACTCGCCGAGCAAGCCTTCGAGCATCTGTTGCTCCTGCTGGCCGAGGCTGCCGCGCGTTTTGTGTTGGAGCGTGCCGAGCAGATCGATGCAGTGCTTAGCGAGCGGCAGATCGATCTCGCCGGGGCCGAGGCCGGGGTGCTCGGTCATGCCCATCGCGGCGGCGGCGGGCGAGGCGATGAACATCAGCAGGTTGGCGAAGTTGGTCGGATCATCCGCCGCGCCCGCTTCGTCTTCGCGCCGCGCCGCGTCGCCGCGCCCGGCAGTTGTTGCGTCTGGCTCGTTGCCGGCACTTTCCGCACGCGGTCGGGCAGTTGATGTTGTCGGCGACGCATCGCCGCCGCCGCTACTCGCTGCCGCAGTCGCCGCAGTGGTGGTAGGCGCGGCAGGCGGCGCGGCAGCGGACGCTGATACGGGTGCCGCGGCGTGAGCGGCTTCGACGCTCACGGGCGATGGCGCTGGCTTCTCTTCGTCCTCGACAAAACGCGGCGACCCATCCGGGTTGAACAGACGGCGATCCGTCACTTTAAAAACTGGCTTTTCTTCACTCATCTTTTAACCTGTTAAGGCACAGCCTCGACCACAGCAGGCCGGAAGCCCTCCCTGACAACCTCTCTTGTTTGCTTAATGCTAACCAAGCGATGGTAGCACCTTCAAACGCTGAGTCCAAAATCCGTTGTCTCAAGCCCGGCGCCGGAAGCGCCGCACCTGCCAGCCTCCACTCAATTTGGAACATGACGAAGATCACATTAGACTCTGCACGCCGCAATACCAAACGAACCGTGGCAGGGTTGCTTCCTTCTCCAACGACCGAATAGATGGACAGGATGAACAAGATCAGCAGGAAAAAGCTGGAAGCCAGTTGCCCTCCTGACGTGTGAATCCTGTCCACGCTTCTGACGAATGAAAAGGCCCTAAACTTTGGACTCTCAACCTTGAACGCCAAACTTAAAACTATGCCCGCCACCTTCACTGATCTCGTCAAACTGATGGCGCGTTTGCGCTCACCCGATGGCTGCCCGTGGGATCGCGAGCAGACTTACGCGACGCTCGCGCCGATGCTTTTGGAAGAGGCCTACGAAGCCTTTGAGGCCGTCGAGGCAGCACGCGAAGGCCGCCCCGCCGAGTTGCGCGGCGAGTTGGGCGATCTGCTTTTTCAGATCGTCTTTTACGCCCAAGTCGCGGGCGAGCGCGGCGAGTTCACGATTGACGACGTGGTGGATGCGATCCATTCCAAGATGGTGCGCCGTCACCCGCACGTCTTCGGCGACGCGACCGCTAACGACTCGGCCGAGGTCTTAAAAAATTGGGAAGCCATCAAAGCCGAAGAGAAGCGCGCCGCCGGCCAAGCTGAAGACAAAGACGCTTCCCTGCTCGACGGCGTTTCCGCCAAAGCGCCCGCGCTGATGGAAGCGCACCAACTCACCACCAAAGCCGCCCGTGTCGGCTTCGACTGGCAAACCGTCGAAGACATCTTCGCCAAGCTACACGAAGAGATCGGCGAACTCCGCCAAGCGATCAGCGAGTCAACCAAAAACGGTTCACACGGCAAGGCCGAAGAAACTCGCGTGCGCGAAGAACTCGGCGATGTGCTCTTCGCCGTCACCAACATCGCCCGCCACCTCCAAATCGAACCCGAAGCCGCGCTGAAGCTCACCAACCGCAAATTCCGCCGCCGCTTCCGCCACATCGAACAAGGTCTCGCCGCGCGCGGGCGCACGCCGGACGAAGCGACGATTGAGGAGATGGAAGAGTTGTGGCAGGAAGCGAAAAGGTTGGTTTGAAAGCCGGTAGAGAATGAGAGTCACGGACGGGGGATGCCGAGATCGTCGCAGATTTTGTAGGCGAGGAACTTTTTGATTTCGCGGTGGCGCGGGATGGTCGAAGGGATGTCGTTGGCGGGATTCTTGTAAATCGTGTGTTTCGCCTCCCTCTTCCGCCTCTTCCAAGATGATCGTCAGCGTTAACTCATTCATCACTGTTTCCTGTTCCAAGAAAACTGTCCGCGGAACCTGTACTTGCGGAGTATCTTGCGGCGCAAAGAAAAAGGCAAGGGCGGTTTTAATCCGACTCCCTTGCCTTTTCCGCATTGGGTGGTTGAACGAATTACCGGTCGCTCAACTGGATCGAGTTGAGGATGGTACTGAACGCGCTTTGGTAACTGCGGTAATCGTTCTGCGGGGCGACAGCGACCATGTAAAAGAGATTGCCGTCGCGCAGTTGCGTCGTCACGATTGTCACCACTTCGGTCTGTCCCGTCGTGGGCGATTGGCCTGCATAGGTCGAAGACAGCGCCGGGTTGCCGTCAACTGACGCGCGCTGATAACCGCGACTCTGCGCGCGCAGGTGCGAGTTGCCGCGCAACAGCGCGTTGATGAACGAGTCGGTCGATTGACGCAAGTTGTTGCCCTGTGCGTTATCAACGCCGGCCATCACACCGTGCGTAAAGATCGATTGGCCTTGCACGTCGCCGTAAGCGCCTTCGGGAGCGTAGGTGATAGAGTTGCCGCCGCCGCTCAATTCACGCCAGTTGTCGGGCACGCTGATGCGGAAGAGGTTACCGCCCGAATAGGTGCGGAAGCGCGTCGAAGGATAGGCGACGCGCTCGTTGCGCGGGTAACGACCATCATTGCGGGTTTCGCCACCACCACCACCGCCACCCGACGGGTAACGCTGG
>JACCRA010000745.1 GCA_013813825.1 Pyrinomonadaceae bacterium
ACTTCGTCGAGTCCGAACTTATCGACTTCCATCTCGTCGAGCGCGCGTTTGGCGATCGCCGGCGTGATGCGTCCGTCGCCGAGAACTTGCGCGTAATCGCGCACGCGCCGCAGTAAACGATTCGCGATGCGCGGAGTGCCGCGTGCGCGCCGTGCCAACTCACGCGCCCCGCTCGCCTCGATCTCGACGTCGAGAATCTCCGCCGAGCGGTGAACGATAATTTCCAAATCTTTCTGCGAGTAAAAATCGAGGTGGAAAACGATGCCGAAGCGCCCGCGTAAAGGGGCGGTGATGAGGCCGGCACGGGTCGTCGCGCCGACCAAAGTGAACTTCGGCAAGTCGAGCTTGATGGAGCGCGCGGCCGTGCCCTGCCCGATCATCAGATCGAGTTGATAATCCTCTATCGCCGGATAAAGGACCTCTTCGATCTGCGGTTTCAAGCGGTGAATCTCGTCGATGAAGAGCACTTCACCTTCCTGCAAGTTGGTCAAGACCGCCGCCAGATCGCCGCCACGCTCAATGGCTGGCGCGCTGACACTCTTCAAAGGCGCGTCCATCTCCGAGGCGATGATCTGCGAGAGCGTCGTTTTGCCGAGTCCGGGCGGGCCGAAAAAGAGCACGTGGTCGAGCGCCTCGCGGCGAGCTTGGGCGGCGCGCAAAAAAATCTTGAGATTGTTCGTCAGCTTCGTCTGACCGATGTATTCATCCAGATGGCGCGGGCGCAGACCCGGCTCGGCTTGACGATCCTCGGCCGTCGCTTCGCCCCCAATAATTTCGCGCGCGGCCGCCGCGCTAGTAGTCGCGGCGGCTATCTCCGGCATAATTTGCGACATTTGTGGAGTCCCCCTCTGTATAACCTAAGAGCTGTGAAATGAGGCGCTAATATACTACGTTTGGGCTGTTGTTTCAAGTATGAAACAAAGAGATTTGAAGGAAAATCAGAAACAACTTGAGCCTGAAGCGCGCTTCAGGCTCAAGTTGTTTACTGCTCGAAATAAAGGCTTTCGCCGCTGGGAGTTGATGTTGTTAGCGTGCGCCTTCGCCGGTTAGTTGGAGGCGGACAGTCGAGCGCGCGAGTTGGTCGCGGGCCGTCTCAAACTCCGCTTCCGAGCCGTTGAAGGCGCTCAACGCCTTTTCCGCTTGATCGCGTTCGGCACGGGCGCGGGCGGCGTCGATCTCTTCGGGGCGCTCGGCCATGTCGGCCAGCACGGAAACGCGGTCGTCTTTCACTTCAACAAAGCCGCCGGAGACGTGCAACCGCCGGGCACTGCCGCCCTGCGTATAAGTGAGCACGCCCGTCTGCAATTGCGAGATGAGCGGCGTATGCCCCGGCAAGATGCCGAGTTCGCCGTTCAAGCCGGGGACGCGAACCTCGTCCACCGGCTCCGACAGCACATTGCGTTCGGGAGTAATAACGTCAAGTTGTAGTTGAGCCATAAAAATAGAGGTCAGAGGTCAGAGGTCAGAGGTCAGTGAAAGACAAGTTGTTTTTGCTTTTACTGACCTCTGACCTCTGACCTCTAGTCACTTCCCCTTATGCGCTGGCGATTTGGCGGGCGCGGGCGCGCACGTCTTCAATGGTCCCTTGTAGGAAGAAGGCTTGTTCGGGCAGATCGTCGCATTGGCCGTCGATGATCTCGCGGAAGCCGCGGATGGTGTCTTCGAGCTTGACGTACTTGCCTTCAAGGCCGGTGAACTGCGCGGCGACGAAGAACGGCTGCGAGAAGAACCGCTGTATTTTGCGCGCGCGAGAGACGACGAGCTTATCTTCTTCCGAAAGTTCGTCGAGGCCGAGGATCGCGATGATGTCCTGCAATTCTTTGTAGCGTTGCAGAATCTTCTTGACCTCCTGCGCGGTGCGGTAGTGCTCCTCGCCGATGATGCGCGGATCGAGCAGGCGCGAAGAGGACGCGAGCGGATCGACGGCCGGGTAAATGCCCAACTCGGCGATCTGGCGCGAGAGCGCGGTCACGGCGTCGAGGTGGGCGAACGTGGTCGCGGGGGCCGGGTCGGTGTAGTCGTCCGCCGGCACATAGACGGCTTGAATCGAAGTTACCGCGCCGGTCTTGGTCGAAGTGATGCGCTCCTGCATCTCGCCCATCTCGGTGGCGAGGTTCGGCTGGTAGCCGACCGCCGAAGGCATCCGCCCCAATAGCGCGGACACTTCCGAGCCGGCCTGCGTGAAACGGAAAATGTTGTCGATGAAGAGCAGCACATCGAGACCCTGATCGCGGAAGTATTCAGCCACTGTCAGGCCGGACAAGGCGACACGCAGGCGCGCTCCCGGCGGCTCGGTCATCTGCCCATAGACGAGCGCCACCTTCGAGTCTTCGACCGCCTTGAGATCGACCTTCGTCATGTCGAACTCACCAGTTTCTTTGAAGTGATCGTTGAACACCTTGCCATACTGAATAACTTCCGACTCGACCATCTCGCGCAGCAGATCGTTACCCTCGCGTGTGCGCTCGCCGACGCCGGCGAAGACGGAGAAGCCGGAGTGCGCCTTCGCGATGTTGTTGATCAGTTCCATGATCAGCACCGTCTTGCCGACGCCCGCGCCGCCGAACAGTCCGATCTTGCCGCCGCGCAAAAAGGGCTGGATCAAGTCAATGACCTTAATGCCGGTTTCAAACATCTCCAAGTCGGTCGATTGTTCGTCGAGCGCCGGCGCGTGGCGGTGGATCGTGTACCGCTCAGCGGAATTGACCGGGCCGAGATTATCCACGGGAGAGCCGATGACATTCATGATACGTCCGAGCGTGGCGTTGCCGACGGGGACGGTGATCGGACCACCGGTATCAATCGCCGCCATGCCGCGCACGACGCCTTCCGTCGGCTGCATCGCGACGGTGCGGACGCGCCCCTCGCCCAAGTGCTGCTCTACTTCACAAACAATGTCAATCGGGCTGGGCACGTCGTAACCTTCAGAGACGACGCGCAGCGCGGTGTAGATCGAGGGCAAGTGCTTTTCGTTGAACTCCACGTCGATGACGGGACCAATCACCTGCACGACCCGGCCCGTCGTCTTCGCGGGGGCTACGGTAGCCTTTTCAGGGGCGGTGGATGCCATTTCTATCTCCTTGATTGAGCTATTGAAT
>JACCRA010000754.1 GCA_013813825.1 Pyrinomonadaceae bacterium
GGTGTCAGGTGTCGGTTAAAAGCATGGCTTTTCTTTTCCCGACACCTGACACCCGACACCCGACACCCACCGAAGGTGAATTATGACGAACATTCTGACGCGGATGGAAATCGAGACGATGGGGCCGCCGGTGCCGGAAGAGTTAGCCGAGACCGACGTGCCGGAGTCGTTTTTATGTGATCTGGTGTTGAAAACCGTCGGCACTTTGCCGGAGCCGACGACGGCCGCCGTCACCGAGCGCCTCAAACTGCCGCGCGCTTTGACGGAAGAACTGTTGCACCTGTTGTTCCGCGAGAAGCTCGTCGAGGTGAGGGACCAGCTAGCGGTGGGCGCGACGCGATACGCGATGTTGGATCGCGGGTGGGAGCGGATGACGCGGGCGCAATCGTTCTGCGGTTACATTGGTCCCGCGCCAGTCTCGCTCGACGACTACGCACACATGATGCGCCTGCAAGCCATTCCATCGCAGCCGGCGACGATGGACACGATCCGCGCCTCATTCCGCGATCTCGTCTTGCCGGACTCTTTGTTGCAGACGCTCGGCTGCGTCGTCAACTCGCGCCGCTCGCTATTTTTGAGCGGGATGGCGGGAACGGGCAAAACGGCCGTCGCCGAACGCATTAACAATGGCCTCAACGGCTTGATCTGGATTCCCTACGCGGTCGAGATCGACGGCCAGATCATCCGCGTCTTTGACTCGCACAACCATCGTCCGGTGGCACAGGAACGGCTGCCGGCGAACGACTTTGATCGCCGCTGGATTTGCATCGAGCGCCCGATGGTCGTGGTCGGGGGAGAACTGACTTTGGAGAACGCGGATCTGACGTGGAGCGCAGCAGCGAAGTTTTACGAAGCGCCGTTTCAGTTGAAGGCCAATGGCGGGACGCTCGTGATCGACGACTTTGGCCGGCAGCGTGTTGCGCCCAACGAGCTGTTGAATCGCTGGATCGTGCCGCTCGAACGCCGCGTCGATTATCTGACTTTACACACCGGCAAAAAGATCGAAGTCCCGTTCGAGCAACTGGTCGTCTTCTCGACCAACCTTGGCGAAAAGGATTTGGTGGACGAGGCGTTCCTGCGCCGCATGGGCTACCGGGCGCGCGTGGAGCCGCCGACGCCCGGCGCTTATACGGAAATCTTCAAACGCGCGGCTCACACGCGCGGCCTGCGTCTGGAGCAGTCGTGCATTGACCACGTGCTCAACAACTACATGATCGAGCAGCGGCAGATGAAAGCCTGCGAGCCGCGCGATCTGCTCGACCGCGTGACAGACATCTGCCTCTTTGAACAGCAACCGCTGGAACTTTCACCGCGCCTGCTCGACATCGCGTGGCGCAACTACTTCGGCGCTTCGCACGGTTTCCCCAACGAGACAGAGCAGCGACGCGGCGCGACAGGCGAACTGCGTCAGAGCGGCAGACTACGATCCCCCACAGTGGAACACCAATATGAACCCGACCCCTTACAAGCCTGATTCACGAAACCACGCCCGCCGGCTGTCCCCCGTCTCGCCGCGCTGGCTGCTGTGCGCCTGCCTGTTGCTGTGCGCGTTTTCGTCGCCGGCCTTCGCCGACCGTTTGCACCTGCTTGACGGCACGACGGTGGAAGCCGACGAGGTGTGGGACGATCCGCAAGGCGTCTGGTACAGGCAAGGCGGCGTCTCGTATTTCATCGCGCGCGCGCGCGTCAAAAACATCGAGCGCGCGGGGCGCACACCGGACGCGGCCGTGGAGACGACCAAACGCGGGCAGGTCGCCAAGCTTGTCGAACTCAATCACGCCGCCTCTCCGAACTCCGAAGCGGCCACCATCGTCAACGCCGCGCTTAACCTCGCAACTTCTTCAAACACCGACGCGCGGAGCGCGACGCCACCAGTCGCCCAATTGATCCTGATTCGCCTCGTCGGCGGCGCGAGCTTCGAGGTGGACGAGATCGCCGAGACGGCGGACGGCATCTGGTACAAGCGCGGCAGCCTCTCAATCTTCATCGAGCGGGCGCGCATCGAACGCATCGAACGCGAGCGGACGGTGGAGAAAGCCGAGCCGGCGATTGAGCAACTCGCCGCAAAGCGCGAGCGGCGTTGGTCCACCGGACGGCCGCAACTCGACGCCCTGATCCGCCAGAACGGGGCGCGCTTCGGCGTCGATCCGTATCTGATCTTTTGTGTGATGGAGCAGGAATCGCACTTTAACGCGGGCGCGGTCAGCCCCATGGGGGCGCGCGGCTTGATGCAGTTGATGCCGGGGACGGCGGCGCGCTTCGGCGTCCGCAACTCGCACGATCCGGCGCAGAACATCGCTGGCGGGACGCGCTTCCTGAAGCAATTGCTCGGCCGTTTCGGCGGACGGGTCGATCTAGTGCTGGCGAGCTACAATGCGGGCGAAGGTGCGGTCTTGAAATACGGCCGCCGCGTGCCGCCATACCGCGAGACGCGCAACTACGTGCGAAAGATCAGCAGCCGCTACGGCAACGTCGCACACGCCCCGGCCGCCCTTGTTACAGCCGTCAAAACGCGCACGCCCTGACGTGAGGAACTGCATGAAGGCAAAAGGTAAAAATAGCTTCGCGGGAGGTATAGGCGGAAGCTCGCGCATGAGCAAGGGCGTCTCTGTCACGCCCTCCCTTACGGTCAGGCTTCCGCCACGCCTTTCCGGCTTGTGCAACTACTTGGTACTGAAGACCCGAACAAGTGTATTGATGTCGTTTGGTCTCGCGCTGCTCGCCAGCGCTGTGGTGGGAGAAGCGCGCGCGCAGTCGCCGCAGCACGTCGCGCCGGTCGCGCGGGCGGCAGCGGAAGAGGTGTTGACGAACGCCTCGATTGTGAAACTCGCCCGCGCGCGGTTTGGCGAGAAGACGATCATCGCCATTATCCGCTCGCGGCCGTCGCGTTTTGATCTCGCGCCTGATCGCCTCATCGAGTTGAAGAAGGGCGGCGTCAGCGAGCGCATCATTCTGGAAATGCTGGCGCACGACGGAGCCGCCGTGGCGGCGACGGCGGCCGACGACGACTCGGTGAGCGATGCGTTCGACGATCCGTTCTTCGGCGGGATGAAAAGCCCGGAACGGCGGACGGGGACCAATCAAGCGGGCGGCGCGGCAGCAGGCGATCCGGGCGAGATCAACATCTTCGGCTCGAACACGGGCGCGCGCAGCAGCACGCGCACGAGCGGCGGAAACGGCGGCGCGGAGGGCGAGCAGCAGTCCACCGGCTCGGCGACGGTACGGATTATCCGTCCACCGACCGAAGCGGGCGGCGGCGCGCCGCCGAAGCTGGAACGCACGCCGACCTTGACCAACGATACGATCATCGAGCTGATCGCTGCCGGCTTTAGCGAAGGCACGATCCTCCGCCGCATCGAGCAGTCTCCGGCGGATTACGACTTCGCGCCCGCGAAACTCGCCGAACTGCGCCGCCGCCGCGTGACCGAACCGATGATCACGGCCATGCGCGCCGCGATGGGCGAAGAGGCCAACGGACAGACAACCAGTCCCGGCGGCATGTCAGACAAACGGTAAGTGTGAACTTCGGACGCTGCTTTCAGCCTTAAATTCGACACCAATAGAACGAGCCGCTGCCCCCCGGTTTTTATGTACGCCTTCCGCTTAACAGTTGCCTTTGTCGTGGCCTCGCTCATCCTTGCCGGCGGTTTGCTGATTCCTCCTTCCAGCGCGCAGCAAAATAAGGCCGCACCTCCGCGTCGCGCCGCGCCATTGTCGCAGCCGGGCGCGAAGCCGACGCCAACGCCAGTTGTTCAGCCGTCGCCCGCCACCACGGAGGACGCGCCATTTGATCCGCAATCAATCGATGAAGACGAAGTTGTGCGCGTCACTACTTCCGAAGTGCTGTTGCCCGTGACGGTGCGCGACGCAGAGGGGCGACTGGTGAA
>JACCRA010000755.1 GCA_013813825.1 Pyrinomonadaceae bacterium
CGGCGCGTGACGAGTTGCTCCAAGTGCTTGAGATACTGCGGAGTGCCTGCGAGACGGCGGAACTCGTCGAGAAACGGCTCGATTTTGGCATAGACGGCGATGTGCTCGAAGTGGATGTCGTTGAACAGTTCCTCATCAATCGCGCCGTGGTTAACGAAAGCAGCAGCCATGTCCCAGTACGTCGTCACCATCCGGTAGCGAGCGTTGTGCGCGCCCATAATAGCGTCGAATAAATCCTGCACGCCCTCCGGCATGAAGTCCGTTGTGAACCAATCGCGCGCCTGCCGCATTATCTCTTCACGCCGCAGTTCATAGAGGCGCAGAATAAGGTTAGCGTCTTCCTGTTTGTTGCTCATAGTCTAATACGAAAATCGGACGTTGAGGCGAGCAATATCGCCGAAGACCCTCCACGAATGTTTATCTCATGCTTCGTTCAAAATACAAACGGGAAGCCTGATGCCAGGCTCCCCGTTTAAGCGAAAAGAAAAGTAAGGTGCGAACTGTTTAGCGATAGACGCCTTCGCCGCGGTGCGTGCGGAACTCATTCGCAAAGTAGTCGGCGTCTTCGTCGTTGCGGGCGTTGACGCCCATCACGATACCGCCACCTTTAACACCTTCCTCATACTCCTTCGCGCGATCTTCGGGGATGCCCGAGCCGATCAGCGCACCGACGAGACCGCCGGTCAAGCCGCCCGCGCCCGCGCCGGCCAATGCCGCAGCGATGGGACCGGCGATGACAAGGCCAATACCCGGCAACACCAAACTTGTGCCGATGGCTGCGATGCCTGCGAGGATTGCGCCCGCAGTGCCGCCGATGGCTGAACCGACGCCCGCACCTTCCAACGCCTTATCGCCCAACTCCGTTTCCGGCGCCGTGTCTGACGCGAAATGACGTTTGCGTGTCTCGTCCGACATCAACAAGTTGACATCGTCTTTACTGTAGCCGCGCGTGGACATAGAGCCGTAGGCCCGTTCGGCGCTCTCTCGGTCACGGAACAATCCCGTTACCATCCGGCTGGAACCTTGACGCGACGTGCCTGTCGCTGTACTGGTGCCCCCGACTACGTCGTTGCGCTCCTGTCGCGCGTTGCCCATCGCGTTCTCGCGCTCACCCTCGCGCTCAAGCCGTTCATTACCTGTCACAGCCCCTGCCGCGTCTTTCGCCGCGCCCTTAACACGCTGTCCGAAAGCCGATGCCTCTTCCCCAGCACTGTCTCTCTTATAATCGTCCATTTGTTTGCTCCTTCTATTTGGTAACGGACTCGTTTAAGTCCTTCGTCAAACGTCGTACGACTGTCTCACACAAGAGCAAAAATAAGACACTCTCAACCACAGTGTGTCGCTTATCTTTCCTGAATTCGCGTGCCCTTACTTCGAGACATGTCGCCGGGTGTACGATTTTGCGTTTCAAAAAACCTTACACAATACTGAGTGGCAAGCACTATGCCGCTGAGGGTATTGATGTCAAACAATGAAATCTGCCTGCACAACAGAAGCTAAAGAGATGTCCCGGACAACTAGGCTAAAGTGCGCATCTTAAGGATTCAGTCCGCAGATAAATGAGATTTCCGAGCTTGATCGTGAGTTTCGCCTGACTACGAAATGAGCTTGCGACTTAAGACTACGGCGCGGCATGTCCAGCTTGCGCCACGCCGCTCAGTGCTCGACACGACGTTTGAAAACGGTATAATGCGCCTCGTTACGCTTTACACTTAACTTTCCGCGAGAGTTTCATCTAGCTTCCCGTCGCGCGGCCCGCAGGTGTCGGTAGTCCCGCGCCGCCCGCTCTCGCACGAAGTGATCAGCTTTGGAATTCTTTCACCCAGCGAGGAAAATTTATGAAGCGACTGTTATTAACTCTCGGACTAAGCCTGAGTCTGCTGGCGGCGTCGGCGTGCGAACGACGGGGCGGCGAGGTGGGAAGCGATAACACCGGCCCGATTAAGGTCGGTGTCTATGGCGATTTATCCGGACAGACCTCGAGCTTCGGGCAATCGACGAAGAACGGCATCGCCATGGCTGTCGATGAAATCAATAAAGCCGGCGGCGTCAACGGACGACAGGTCGCGTTCCTCTTCGAGGACGATCAGGGCCAGCCCGCGCAGGCGAAAACGGTCGTCAGCAAATTGATCAATCAGGACAAAGTCCATGCCGTCTTGGGCGAGGTGGCTTCGTCGAACAGTCTGGCCGCCGCGCCGGTCGCGCAGGAGGCGAAGATTCCGATGATCACGCCGTCCTCGACCAATCCGAAGGTAACGCAGGTCGGCGACTACATTTTCCGCGTCTGCTTCACCGACAACTTTCAGGGCGCGGTGATGGCGAAGTTCGCCGCCAACACTTTGAAGGCCAAAACGGCTGCCGTGCTCGGCGATGTGAACTCGGATTATAGCAAAGGCATGACGCAGTATTTCGAGCAGGAGTTTAACCGGCTCGGCGGGCGCATTATCACCAAGCAGGCGTACACGCAAACCGACGCCGATTACAAAGGCCAATTGACGAACATCCGTTCCTCGAACCCGGAAGTGATCTTCGTGCCCGGCTACTACGGCCAAGTCGGCGTGATCGCGAAGCAGGCGAAAGAGTTGGGCATGAACACCCCGCTGCTTGGTGGCGACGGCTGGGATGCGCCGCAGCTTTGGGAACTGGGAGGGACCGCCTTAAACGGCAACTTCATGTCGAACCACTACTCACCCGACAATCCTTCTCCCTTCGTGCAAAAGTTCATCGCTGAGTACAGAGGGCGCTACGGCACCGCGCCGGACGCCATCGCCGCGCTCGCCTACGACGCCATGTACGTATTGGCCGACTCGATCAAGCGCGCCGGGACGACCGATCCCGCCAAATTGCGCGACGCCATCGCCCAAACCAACGGCTACGCGGGCGTGACCGGCTCGATCACGATCAACGCGGATCGCGACGCCATCAAGCCTGCGGTCGTGCTCGAATTAGTCGCCAACGCAAACGAGCGCAAGTTCGTTTACAAGGAAACTATCCAGCCGGAAGGTGCTCCGGCCGCCGCGAACAGCGGCGCGCCTTCGGCCCCGGCCAACGTCGCCACCACTCCGGGCATTCAGAACCCCGGCCCCGGCGCGGCGAACGCCAACGCCAACGCGGCGGGCGCAACGACCGTGCCGGCTGCGGGGGCGAACGCGAACAACGCTAATAAGTAGGTGATTCCGGGAAGCTGTCTGATAAGCAAAACTGAGCTTCGTGAAGCTGTCCCCGAAGGACCATGGCATTGAATTAACGAGGTTGAGCAAGAATGCGATCTTTTGGAATTAGCAAGCTCTGAAATTTCAAATTTGAGATCGCCATATCCTTAGTTCAATGCCATGGCCTTTTGTGCTCCGGGCGGTGATCTTCAGACGGTCTCTGAGAGTTGGCATTCATGGTGGGACGCCAGCAACCATCGGTCATCGCATCTCAATAATTCGCTCAATCCTGCAAACCGTACCTTATGGACACCTTCGTTCAGCAACTCATCAACGGCCTGACCATCGGCTCGATCTACGCGTTGATCGCGCTCGGCTACACGATGGTTTACGGCATCCTCCGCCTGATCAACTTCGCGCACGGCGACATCTACATGGTCGGCGCGTTCACCGGCCTCTTTCTCGCGCAGTGGCTCGGCTTCGGCTCCGAGCCGTCGCTGTTAGGGCTGGGTATAACGCTGCTCGGCGCGATGGTGGTCGCGGCGGTTTTCGGCGCGCTCATCGAACGCTTCGCTTACCGCCCCGTCAGGAAGTACGCGCGCATGACGACGCTGATCACGGCCATCGGCGTCTCGCTCTTAATCGAGAATCTCGCCGTCGTTATCTTCGGCGGCGCGCCGCGCTCGTTCCCGCAGCTTCTACAGAACCAGAATTACCAACTGTTCGGCAACGCCGCGATCTCGAAATCGCAAATCCTGATCTTTAGCGTCTCAATCGCGCTAATGTTGCTGCTGCAATGGATCGTCTATCGCACCAAGATCGGGACGGCGATGCGCGCCGTCTCCTTCAATCTCAACTCGGCGAAATTGATGGGCGTCAACACTGATCTGATCATCGCGTTTACGTTCGCGCTTGGCTCGGCGCTGGCGGCGGCGGGCGGCGTGTTGACGGCCCAATACAACCCGCAAATTTATCCGTTGATGGGCATCATCACTGGCTTAAAGGCGTTCGTCGCGGCGGTCTTAGGCGGGATCGGCAACATCCCCGGCGCGGTATTGGGCGGGCTGCTGATCGGGGCGGCCGAAACGTTCGTCGTCGGCTACGGCCAGAACATCGGCATCCCCTCGACCTACCGCGACGCTGTCGCCTTCTCGATCCTGATCCTCGTCCTGCTCTTCCGCCCGGCGGGGCTGTTGGGGACCACTGTTCAGGAAAAAGTCTAAAAACGGGTGTCGGGTGTCAGGTGTCGGGTGCCGGTTAAAAGCCGTTCTTCCCCGACACCTGACACC
>JACCRA010000762.1 GCA_013813825.1 Pyrinomonadaceae bacterium
GGTGTCAGCGCCGAAGCCGGCGCGGTTAGATGACACGCCCGGCAGCGTCAGCGCGAGCGCGACCGGGTTGCGACCGGCAAACGGCAACTCAGTCACCTGTCGGGGTGAGATATTGCCGCCGCGCACCGGAGCCTCGGTTTGCAGCACCACGCCGGTTTCGGCGAAGACGTCGATCGTGATGTTCTGGCCGCCCGGCGTGAGTTGTGCATCAATCGTCGAAGTCTGGTTGGCGTTGACGACGATGTTTGTTTTCTCAATCGTGCCGAATCCCGAAGCGGATAAGGTTACTTGATAGATGCCAAGATCAACGGCGTCGAACCGGTAAAATCCCTCGTCGTTGGACGTCGTCGAGCGACTGACCGCGGTCGCGATATTCGTGAGCGTGACGCTCGCGCCCGGAATGACCGCGCCCGACGGATCAGTGATAGACCCGCTGACGATGCCGCGACTCGTCTGGGCCGCGGCCATCACTGAAAGACTCAATACCACCCAGACAATTACTACAGCTCTCAACTTCATGACCTTCCTCCTTTAACTATCAATGCTCGTGTTTCCGTAAACTTCCTTCCATGCCAGAAATCAACGCTCATAAAGAGAGAGCGCTGGCGCCGGCATGGACGCACAGGAACCAGCTCACAATTAAATGTTGATCCAGCCAAGAGGCTATCCAATCGAGTTAACGCTGGTGAACCGGAGAATGGTAGAGCAAGGGGTGTTCCGAAAACGCGGAGGGCTAGAGGACCATTGTTTTCGGCAATGATGCGAACAATGGTATTGATCTTTGGAGGACAGTTATCCGAAAAATGTTATTCAATAAGTTGTTTCCAATGAAGTGCCATACCTGATAGAAACATTAGGCACGTGGGAAACGTGATTTCGGTTCGCCCGGCCAACGAAGAGGGCTGAGGCCCGAACTGCTCGATGAACCACTGAAAAATTATCAGCCGCCGGATGACCTGATCGGTTAAGATGGGCTGGCTCTAACAACTCACCAAAGCGTTAGCCGAGCATGCCCCTTCTAAGAGGTTGCCGGCTCTACTCTCCAACCAAGAATATGCCAACTGTTTTTTGCAACGGAACCGCAGAGAGGGGATCTGATATGTTTCGTCCAGTCCAGAGTGAACCGACACCATCGCCGCGCCAATCGCTGTTGGAGGAGTTTTTGGCCGCAAGGGTCACGAACCGTCTATCAAGTGTTTTTTTACTCTTCTCCCTTATCTTAGTAACCCAGTCATCGTTAAAGGCCACGACTCTTCCGGCAGGTTTTACGGAACAGCAAGTTGCTACCGGCTTGTCCGGTACAATTGCGATAGCCTTTTCGCCGGATGGCCGCCTCTTCGTTTGTGAAAAGGCGGGTCGCCTGCGAGTCATTAGTAACGGCGCTTTATTAAGCACACCGTTCCTCACCTTAAATGTCGAAACCGTCGGCTCTAACGGGTCTAACGGCCTCCTCGGCGTCGCCTTTGATCCTCAATTTTCGGTCAATGGTTTTTTTTACGTCCACTATACGGTTAAGGCGACAAGTACCGTCCCCGCGCACAATCGCATCAGTCGTTTTACTGCTAATGGTGACGCGGCGAATCCGAACAGCGAAGTAGTTCTTCTCGAACTTCACGACATCAGTGTGACGGGGCATTACGGGGGGGACATGCACTTCGGAGCGGACGGCAAACTATACGTCGCCGTCGGCCAGTATGACAGTCCATCCAGCGCGCAGTTGTTGACGGATTTCAAAGGGAAAATACTGCGGATTAATTCTGACGGCACGATCCCCGCGGATAACCCTTTCTACAATCAAACTGCCGGGGGGAATCGCGCCATCTGGGCATTGGGATTGCGGAACCCTTTCACCTTCGCCTTTGACGCCATCACCGGCAGGATGTTCATCAACGACATTGGTGAGAATGCTTATGAGGAAATTGATGACGGGATCGTGGGCGCTAACTACGGTTGGCCTCAGTCCGAAGGCTTTACGTCAAACCCCAACCATCAAGCTCCCTTTTACTATTACGCCCGTGATCAAGGGTGTGCGCTCACCGCAGGCACTTTTTACAATCCGCCAGTAAGACAGTTTCCGACCGCGTATGCGGGCAAATACTTTTTCGCGGATTGGTGCAATGGTTGGATTAAAACGATTGACCCAACCGCCCCCGGCTCACCGACAGAATTCGCGACCGGAACATCATTCCCGATGGATTTGGAGGTCGGCCCGGATGGCAGTCTTTACTACATCGAATGGCACGGTAGCAATGTCTATAGGATTCAGTACACAGCCATGACAACCGGCTTGCAATACTACCCTTTGCCACGCCCGATCCGGCTGCTCGATACCAGAGTCGGGGCAGCGGCCTGCGACAACCCCGGCCTGCCATTGACCGCCAATGCCGCCCGCACCGAGCAGGCACGCGTGACCTGCGATGGCATCACCATCCCGGCTAACGCTCAAGCCGTAGTCGGCAATGCCACGGTGGTGAATAACACGGGAGCACCCGGCGGATTCGTCACGCTCTATCCGAATGGCACAGCCTTACCGACGGTCTCTAATCTTAACTACACCTCCGGGCAGATCGTTCCCAACGCCTTCACCGTCGGCTTAGGCGGTAGTGATGGGGCGTTCAACATCTATGCGACTTCCGGCGTCAACTTCATCGTCGACATCACCGGCTACTACGCCCCACCGGGGACAGGCGGTCTCTATTATCATCCGCTGCCGCAACCGATTCGCTTGTTGGATACCCGTCCCGGTCAGACGGCATGTGATGCTCCCGGCAGACCACTGACGGGTGGGGCGAGTCGTACCGCGAACGCACGTCTGACGTGTGGCGTGGTGAGTATCCCGGCTACTGCTCAGGCCGTGGTCGGTAATGCCACGGTAGTCAACGACACGGGAGCATCTGGCGGGTTCGTCACTCTGTATCCGAATGGTGCCGCGCTGCCGAACGCTTCGAATCTCAACTACAGTCCCGGGCAAATAGTGCCTAACGCTTTCACCGTCGGTTTAGGCGGCGATGGGGAGTTCAACATCTACGCCACCACAGGGATCAACTTCATTGCGGACATCACCGGTTACTACAGCGACCAGCCGACAGACACTAACGGAACAGGGCTTTTATATTACCCGCTAGCGACACCGATCCGGCTGCTCGATACGCGCCCTGGACAAGTGGCTTGCGATACGCCTGGCGCGCCGCTTGCGGGCGGGGCGAGCCGCACGCAGGCTGCTCGTGTAACTTGCAATGGGATCACCATCCCGGCCACTGCACAAGCCGTCGCTGGCAACGCGACAGCGGTCAATAACACGGGAGCGAGTGCGGGTTTTATTACCTTGTACCCGAACGGCTCGTCACTGCCGACCGTCTCAAACCTCAACTATGTGGAAGGCCAAGTCGTGCCGAATGCTTTCACGGTCGGCTTAGGGTCGGGCGGGGCGTTTAACATTTACGCGACTTCCGGCATTCACTTCATCGCCGATGTTGTCGGGTATTACGCTCTGTAATGAAAAAGTTGAGGCCAACTTTTCTGTTGTATTGAGAAGCTTGATGTTAGGTATTTACGAGCGCATGTCATCAATCGCCGAAAACCGACTTGTGACCTACACCTTGCGAAACGCTTAAAATAGTGGATAACGAATAACGGATAGTGAATTGTAAGAAAGATGTTTTTCACAATTCACTATCCGTTATTCGTTATCCACTATCGACTATCCACTACTTCTTAGCGAAGTCTCCGGCTTTGATAATCGTGATGCGTTCAGGCGTAATGTATTTACGCATCGCGGCGTTGATCTGTTCGGGCGTCAGAGCTTGAAGTTGTTTATCGAGCGCGGCATCAAACGCGAGCGTGCGGTTGATGAATAAATAGTTGCCGAGCCTGCCGACGAGTTCGCCGTCTTGCGCGCGTGAGACTTGACGCGATTGCAGGTAACCCTTCTTCGCGGCTTCGACTTCTTCCGCCGTAAAACCATCTTTTAAGGCGCGGGCGATTTCTTCCTTGAACACGGCTTCGAGACGTGCGACGTTCTGTGGAGCATAGATCGCCGTCGTCGTGAACGAACCCGATGCGTCCAAAGAACTGGCGTTTAAGCGCGAGCCGACGCCGTAAGACAAGCCTTCCTTGCCGCGAATGCGTGCAGCCAAACGCGAATTGAGGAAGCCGCCGCCAAGCATGTAGTTGCCCAGAGCGAGAGCGGCAAAATCCGGGTTGTCATCGCGTAATTTGAGATTCAACCCGGCGATGAAAAAGCCGTTGGCTTTGTCGGGCGTCTCGAAAGATTTGTTCGTCGAGGCGATGTCTTGGAAAGGACGCGGAACGCGCGTGAACGGGCGTGGACTCTTGAAGGAGCCTAACAAGTCATTCGCAAGTTTGGCGGTTTCTTCCTTGTCGAAGTCGCCGACGACGGCGAGTTCGGCATTCGATGCACCGTAGAAATCTTTATAAAACTTCTTCACGTCATCGAGTGTCACGGCTTTAAGTTCCGCGATGTTCTCGTCGAACGTGCCGACGTAACGCACGTCGCCTTTCGGGTACGGATTGAGCAAGCGTTGAAATTCGATTGAGCCGATGGCGGTCGGTTCGCTACGTTGCGATTCAAGTCCGGCAAGCAGTTCTTGCTTGGCTTGATTGAATTCGTTTTCCGGGAATGACGGTTCCCGCAAAACTTCGGCGACGAGACGCATCACGGCGGGCAAATTCGCGCGCGTAGTTTCAATCGAAGCGGTGGCTTGCGTCGCGCCGCCGAAAATGTTGACGCGCGCCTTTAATTTGTCGAACTCATCCTTGAGTTGTTCGCGTGTGCGTTTTTGTGTGCCGCGATCCAACAACCGGCCGGTGAGCGTCGCCGCCGCCGAGCGATTCATTAAAGTTTTTTCGTCGCCGAAGCGTAAAGTCAGAGCGGCGTTGACGGTGTCGCCGCGCGTTTCTTTGGGCAGGAGAGCGATGCGGATTCCGGTCGCGGTCGCACCCGCGTTGCGACGCTCAAGCCGGGCTTCGATGTTTTCCGGGCTGGGGTCGAAAGCTTCGCCCGCGCTCAATGCCGCATCGCCTTTGTAGTTTCCGACAAGAGCGGCGACATCAGGCGTCGCGGGAACTTCGGCGCGGTCAACTTTGGTCGCCGGAATAAACAACCCGACAGTCCGATTCGCGGGTTTGAGATAGCGCACCGCCGCCGTTTGCACGGCTTCCGGCGTCGTACTGCGGATGCGGTCGCGGTTGAGGAAGAACAAACGCCAATCGCCCGCCGCGATCCACTCGCTCATTTCCAGACCGATGTTCTCGCTCGAATTAAGCGCGAGGTCAATTTCTTTGAGCAGCGCGGTGCGTGCGCGTTCGACCTCCTCTTTCGTCAAAGGTGTGGTCGCCACGCTTTCAATCGTCGCGGTCATCGTGTCGCGCGCATCAATAATGTTGACTTCTTTCGGCACGACCGCTCCCAAGAGCGCGACGCCAGGTTCTTTCAAAGTCATAAAGAACGGCAGATTCAAAACCTGCGCCGCCTTTTTATTTTCGACGAGGGCTTTGTGAAGGCGTCCCGACGGCGCGTCGCCTAAAGCTTGCGCCGCGACTTGTATGGCAGCGGAATCCGCATGCGCTCCCGACGGAACGTGATAAGCGGCAAGCGCGAGTTGAATGTCACCGACGCGCCGCACGGTGACGTTGCGCTCGCCGTCCTGCGTGGGTTCGTTTGTATAGAGTTTTTGAATGGTGCGGGTGGGCTTCGGAATCGGCGCGAAATACTTATTAACGAGGTCAATCATCTTGGCTTCGTCGAACTTTCCGGCGACGAGCAACACGGCATTGTCCGGTTGATAATGTTTCTTATAAAAAGCTTGGAGGCGGTCAATTGGCACGTTCTCAATATCGGCACGCGCGCCGATGGTTGACTTGCCGTAGTTGTGCCATTCGTAAGCCGCACCCAAAGTGCGCTGGAACGTGACGCGGAACGGGTTATTTTCGCCGCTCTCAAATTCATTGCGAACAACGGTCATTTCGCTGTCCAAATCTTTCTTGGCGATAAAAGAATTGACCATCCGGTCGGCTTCAAGGTCTAACGCCCAGTTGAGGTTTTCATCTGTGGCGGCGAACGTCTCGAAGTAATTCGTGCGGTCGAGAAACGTTGTCCCGTTCGGGCGCGTGCCGTGTTCGGTGAGTTCGTTCGGGATGTTCGGGTGCTTCGGCGTGCCTTTGAAAACAAGGTGTTCGAGCAAATGAGCCATGCCCGTCTCGCCATAGTTCTCATTGGCCGAACCGACGAGATAGGTGATGTTGACAGTGATGGTTTGCTTTGATTGGTCGGGGAACAGCAAGACTTTCAAGCCGTTCGGCAGACTGTATTCGGTGATGCCTTCGACTGATGTGATGCGCTGCACGCCTTGCGGGAGAGCGATGTTGGCGGTGGCAGGCGGCGCGCTTTGTTGAGCGCGGACAAGCGTGCCGCCGAGATTTGAGGCGACAAGCGCGAGCGCCAATACGTGACTGACGACGCGGGCGCGTGAAAACTTCATATATGTAAACCTCCGAAATGCTTTCAGGTTGTGGTGTTAGGCAGGCGTGGTCAAAAAAAACACGGCACTGCGAGGAATCTGCGATAACGACGATTTTGTTGCGAGTGATTGTACGTCAAAACGGCGGACAAAGTATAGGTTTGAAATGCTGGGTGCAAACAAGTTTGGCGCCGAAGGTGGAACTTCAAATATAACGCGAGCCACCGCACATAGCTGTAAGTGTGGAGCGCAGCCCTATAGTAGAATGCCCAACTCCGGCGGCGCCGCGACAGGAAGCGTCGCGCACCAGAGGCATTGGCACACTAAGAAATGCGGTCACAATCTGGTCACAAAAAGAGAAACGGCAAGCGGGCGGCTTGCCGTAAGCAATTGAATCTATAACTGGAGCAGCGGAGGGTCGAACTCCTGGCCTCCGCATTGCGAACTGGAGAAGCGTGCAGGTTCTGCCAAACGTGCTGTTCTCTCCGATTTTATTCACGAGCCGGAAAGTTTTAGGAATCACGGACCGTGCCCCCTGCCTTCTCAGCAACCAAAGCCTCTACGTCTTCGCGCAGGATGAGCGGACGCTGGCGGCTGCCAGTATTGATGGTCGTGCGGCGCAGGCGCGAAGTCGCCGCGTGAGAGGCGCGGAAAACCGTTGCGGCTCATAGCTAATGTTTTGGCGACGCGACATGGATCGCGTGCCCGTGCGCTGGTGTTGAGACGTTCAATTGAGGCGCGCTGAAAATTCATGTTGACACTCCCGTATGGGCTGCACTAAGTTGGCTCGCTGTTTGAGCGCTGAACTAACACGATCCATCCAACCCCTTCTTGAGAGGCACCATGACTACACCAAAAACATCCCCGGCATGGCAGGCTTTGGCTGCTCACCACGAAACCCTCGCGCCCGTCCACATGCGCGATCTGTTTAAGGAAGACCCACGGCGGTTCGAGCGTTTCTCCCTCCGCTTCAACGACATTCTGCT
>JACCRA010000807.1 GCA_013813825.1 Pyrinomonadaceae bacterium
GCATAGACATCATCGCGCACAAAGACGAACTTGGCTTCGAGCCGCCGATCATTAAGGTACAAGTCAAAAGCACCGAAGGCAGCACGGGCGATCCAATCGTCTCCGCTCTTTATGGCAAGGTTGAGCGTGATGAGTTCGGCTTGTTCGTCACGCTCGGCACTTACACCAGCCAAGCCAAAAATTTCGCTCGCAACAAAAGCAATCTGCGCCTCATTGACGGTGACGAATTGGTGAAACTTGTCTTGTCTCACTACGAGCAGTTTGACTCCAGTTACAAAGGACTCATCCCGCTCAAGCGCGTTTACGTTCCCGAACCTTTAGACGCCGAGGAGACTTAGTTAATGGCACACGAAATCCACACCGCCGACGGTCACGCCTCGATGATGTATGTTAGCGAAGAACCGTGACACGGACTCGGCACAAAACTCGATACGCCAACGACTGTCGCCGAAGCGATCATAGCTGCCAACCTCGATTGGAGCGTCCGTAAATAACCGATTTATCGTGAAGGAACCTCGCAGCCTAGAAAGATGAGGACATTGCGTTCAGAGGGGCTGACAAAAGTAAAGAGGCTCGATTTGCGAGAGCGGATCACGATACCTTGACGGGTTTTAGATTCAAGCAGTGGAACGGCATCCTTCGTGATTATCTGCGTGCCGAAACAGGGCGGTATTGTCAGGTTAAGCGGTAAAAGATGTAATGGGACTGTTCCTGCGGCGTACTCCACTGATGCACACCTCCGTCTCTCTCTTTACCATCGTCATCGCTTCCCCGCCGAGATTATCAGCCATTGCGTCTGGTTGTATTTTCGCTTCACCCTGAGCTTCCGTGCTGTCGAAGAAATGTTAGCGATGCGTGGTGTCGCCCTCACTGACGAAACCGTCCGAGAATGGTGCCTTAAGTTCGGTCAGTCTTACGCTAACGGCCTACGCCACAAGTCTCCTCGCCCCGGCGACCGCTGGTACCTCGATGAAGTGTTCATCAGAATCAACGGGCGCGTTCATTATCTGTGGCGTGCAGTGGAGCACGATGGCGACGTAATGGACATTATGGTCCAGAGCCGAAGGGATAAGAGGGCAGCCAAAAAGTTCTTTCGCAAGTTAATAAAGGGGCTGCGGTATGTCCCGCTGGTGCTCATCACAGACAAGCTGGAGAGCTACAGCGCGGCGAGAGATGAAGTGAGACCGGGTGTCGAATACCGCCAACGGAAGTATCAGCACAACGGAGCGGAGCATGCACTTCAGCCGACCAGATGGCGAGAGAAGCTGATGAGCCGGTTCAAGTCAGCGAGCGCCCACCGCTGCCTCTCCCTCTTCGGGAGCATCACGTCATACTTCCGACTTGGGAGAGACCTGTCCAGAGCTGGTGGTTACCGAGAAGTGGTGAAGTCGAGGTTCGTGACTTGGGAAGAGGTGATGGGAGCTCACACGGCAGCTTGAAGAGTGAGATTGTCGACCAATAAGATGAGGAGGCATGGGTTGATCTAATCCGACACGATGGTTGTCTTCTCCTCATCAGTTTAAGTTGGCATTACATCTTCCGACGTTAACCTGACAATACCGTTCGACTGCCTGCAACAGTTATGCCCGTGACTGGAGAGGCTAACGAGTCTCCTCAGAACAGATACCTGCGTTACACTCCGTAGTTGAATCCGCGTGAGAAGAAGAAGCAGGTCAGCAACGGAAACTATTTTTGGATTTCTTACTTTTACAGCTACCTGAACAAGACCGGCCGCGCGGGCTTCGTGATGTCGTCGCAGGCGTCGAGCGCGGGGCATGGCGAGAAGGATGTGCGGCGCAAACTTGTCGAGACCGGAGACGTTGATGCGCTGATTTCGATTCGCTCGAACTTCTTTTACACGCGCACCGTGCCGTGCGAACTGTGGTTCTTTGATAAGGGCAAGCCGGAGGAGATGCGCGACAAGGTGTTGATGATTGACGCGCGCAACGTCTATCGTAAGGTGACGCGCAAGGTTTACGATTTCTCGCCGGAGCAACTGAAGAACATCACGGCTATCGTCTGGCTTTATCGCGGACTGACGGAGAAGTTTCTCTCGCTCGTCAAAGAGTACGTCGCGGCGATCTGCGCGGAGTCTGCCGACGTTGCGGCGAAGTTGGAGGCTTTCGATAAGGCGCGGACGGAGATTGCGGAGCGTCCGCGGAAGTTTGCCGGTGCGCTCGAAGCGAAGAAAGAGACGATAGACGCGGGCGCGGAGAGTTTGGAAATCTTACGTGCGAGCATCGCGGAAGCGAACGATGCGGTTGTTCTTTATGATGCTGACCGTGTGGCGACTCTAGCGGAGATTGAATCTTATCGTGAGGAGTACGCGGCGTGGCTGCCGGAGGCGAACGAAGTGCAGCACGAAGCGCGGCTGGCATTTGAGCCGACGGCGGAGCGGATCAAGGGACTCGTCAAGCAGTTGGATATGATCTACAAGTTGACGGTGCGGGCTGTGGGGGCGGGCGCAACCTGGTCTAATTTCTCCGTAACGGTTACGAAGTGTACGGGGTAGACCAAAACGCCGAGGCGGTCGCGCAGGTCGGATGCCTTGCGTCCAGTCTCAACCCCGCTATACCGGCGGAGAACTTTCTCGTGTCCGAGGTGGAAGTGATGCCATTCCCGGGCCAGCGTTTCGACGCTGTTCTTAGCAGCGCCGTCCTACACTTCGCGAGGGACGAGAAGCACTTCCACAGAAGAGAGCATTGCGTCCAGCAAAACCTGATCATCTGACAAAGGGGCATAATAAAACTGTGAAGATTCTGATTACAGGGGCCGGCGGGCTTGTGGGAAGTCACTTGGCGCGTGCTCTAGGCTCTGAGCATCGAGTGCTCGCCCTTAAGCACCCAGATCTCGACACCACAGATGCCCCCGCGGTTAGGCGACTAGCGCGGGATGAGCAGCCCTCGCTGATCATTAACTGTGCCGTCGTTGGCGTCGATGAATGTGAGAGCGATCCGGCGCTCGCGCGAGCAGTTAATATAACTGGGCCGCGCTTACTGGCCGAAGTAAGCGCCGAGATAGGGTCTGAGTTTTTACACTTCAGCAGCAACTACGTATTCGACGGCAACCGCCTAGACGATATCCCATACATTACTAATGACGAACCTCGGCCGATCAATGTTTATGGTCGGACTAAACTTGAAGGAGAGCGGTCGGCATGCGCCGCCTCGGCGCGCACCTACATCATTCGGACGTCTTGGGTCTTCGGCCAGGGCAAAGCGAGCTGCCTAAGCACGGCGCACGAGCGGCTCACGCGTGGACTGTCGGTTCGCGCGATCACCGACACGTGGGCCAGCACTACGTATGTGGCTGATCTTGTCGGGCGCACGAGGGAGATACTGGCTCGCCGCCGCTACGGCGTTTACCAGATCGTGAACGAGGGGACGTGTTCGTACCACGATTTCGCTGTTGAGGCCGCAGGCCTCGCCGGGTTATCGGCTGCGCAGGCAGAGCAATTGATTGAGTTGGTGACTGAAGCAGAGATGGGGCGGGCTGCCCCACGCCCTCGTTGGACGCCGATGCGATGCTCGCTCTCGGCGGAATTAAGTCTGGCCCCGATGCGTCATTGGCGCAACGCCTTGGCGGATTACGTCCTTCATGAAGCGGGGCGATAAAACGTCCTTCCTTTACGTGGCCTCTATTCTTCTAGAAGCCATCTCATACATCCTTTTAGATTTCTAAAAAGCGCATAAACATTGACT
>JACCRA010000002.1 GCA_013813825.1 Pyrinomonadaceae bacterium
CGCGCCCTTTGGCGGGGTGGCGGCGGGCCACAAGGCTTCCGCGATCAACTCGGTGTCGTCGCGGAAGAGGTGCTCGCGGCAAAAGGCGTAGAGCCAGTGGAACCGCTCGAAGAGGCTCTCCGGCTCATCGTTCACGACCCGCGGCCTCGCTTCATCAATGAGGCGGAGACTCACTTCAGATTGTGATGAGAACATTTGCACGCGCTCGTTTCGCTTCCTTTCGGCCACCTCCATCAAGTCAATTCGCGGAGATTGTTTTAGTCATCTTCCATCTTATTCAAGCTGCGACGGGCACAGTGATTTTGTGATAGTCCGGTCGACTGCTCATCTGAAGGCTATCCTTCGCTCTCAGAAGTCAACTCCGACCACAACAAAGCTGTTGTTCAATCCAATCGCCACTTCGGGTTTTGGGGTATCCAGTGATAAATCCCGAAACAGGCTTCATTTATTCCCAACACGCTCAAAAACACCGCCGCCTCATGTTGCCCCGCGTTAGAAATACAGGAGAACCTCATCAGAGAAGGTGGAGTATACCGGGAAGTCTGTCGGAGAAGTAAGTTTGCATCTACCAGAAGAGCTTCGTATGCAGGATTCAGCAAGACAGGAGCGCTTTAAGCTATGACGTAGAGAAACAGGCTGACTCAATTCGCGTTTCGCCGCTTCTACGAAACGTCGGGCAGAAAATCAAGCCGAAGTTGGTGACTTAACGCAGTTTACTTTGCGGTTCAAGACAGCGACGCGCTATTCGACCGCTTGTTTTCACCCGCGCCAGCACGCTCAGTCTCATCTTTATACTTTTTCTCTCGTTCACTATGTCGTAGCAGCTTAGCGATAGCCTTCCGCCTGCAAACGGAAGAGTTCCGCGTACAAACCATGGCGCGCGATCAATCCTGCGTGAGTTCCGTCCTCAACCACCGTGCCCTTCTCCAGCACAACGATGCGATCAGCCACGCGCACGGTCGAGAAGCGGTGCGAGATGATGATTGCCATCCGCCCTTTGACGAGCTCGGCAAATCTTCTGAAGACCTCGTACTCCGCGCGCGCGTCGAGTGCCGCCGTCGGCTCGTCGAGAATGAGCGTTTGCGCTCCGCCACGCATGTAAGCGCGCGCGAGCGCGATCTTCTGCCACTCACCGCCGGAAAGATCAACGCCGCCGTCGAAGCGGCGTCCGAGCATCTGCCGGTAGCCTTCGGGGAACTGCGCGAGGAGCGAGTCGGCGAGCGACTTTTCCGCCGCTGAGATGATGGATATGGGCGGTTGCGTGCCGTTACTGTTGCTTCCAGCGGCATGAGAGAGCGCGTTGCTTGCGTCGTCGCGCTTTACCTCGTCCGACGAATCAAGAAAATGGCGCGCCTCTTCGATCTCGCCGACGCCGATGTTTTCGTCAAAGCGCAGATCGTAGCGGACGAAGTCTTGAAAGATGACGCCGATGGCGCGTCGGACTGAGACGAGATCGTATTCGCGCAAGTCGCGCCCGTCGAGGGTAATGCGACCCTCGGTCGGATCATAAAGTCGCGCGAGCAGTTTAGTGAGCGTCGTCTTCCCCGCCCCGTTCTCGCCGACGAAGGCGAGGCTCTCGCCGGGACGCAAACGGAAATTTACGCCGCGCACCGCCCAGTGGTCGCTGCCGGGATAGCGAAACCCGACGTTCTCAAAGATGAAGCCTTCACGGACGGGTTGCGGGACTTCAAGCGCGACGGCGGGCGACGTGATCGAGGGTTGCATTTCGAAGAAGTCGAAGAGGTCTTTGAGGTAGAGACTCTGCTCAAAGATGTCGCTCGCGCCCGAAAGAATGCGCCCGATCAGATCGCGGCTGCGCCCGAAGGAAGCGGCGAGAAAGGTCAGCGAGCCGAGCGTGATCGCGCCCCACACGGCGCGCCACAGGATGTGAACGTATGCGCCGTAGTAGCCGAGCGTCCCAATTATCGAAAGCGCGGTTGAAATCACGCCTTTGCGGATCGAGAGGCGTTTATTTTCCTCGTAGAAGCGACCGCTGAGGTCGCGGTAGCGTTCGACCAGCCACGGAGCCAAGCCGAACATCTGCACTTCTTTCGCCGTCCGGTCGCTCGCGCCGACGAAGCGCAAGTAATCGAGTTGGCGTCGCTCCGGCGTCCAGCGATACAGGAGCGAGTATTCGAGCGCGGCGAAGTGCGTCTCGCTCAAAAAGCTTGGCACGACGGCAATGGCTAAGAGCAGCACAAGCCACGGGCTGTAAACGAAAAGCGCCGCGCCCAGGGAGAGGAGCGTCAGCGCATCCTGCCCCATCGCGAGGAGTTGTGCGAGCAAGCCAATTCTTCCGGTCGTCTGCCGCCGCGCCCGCTCCAATTGATCGTAGAACGCCGGGTCTTCAAACTGGTACAAATCGAGCGTGGCGGCGTGCTCCATCAGCCGGACGCTCGTGTGGTTGGAGAAGAGGTCGCCGAGCAGACTTTCAACGAGCGCCGAAGTTCTGGACAGGATTTCGCCCATAATGACGATGCCGATCTCCAATGCGACCAATTTCCAGAGCTGCGAAAGGTCCGACGGATTGTTGCGCGCGGCGACCACCGCATCAATAATCAGCTTCCCGACCCAGAGCGCGGCGACCGGCGTGAAGGCGCGCAAGAGGCGCAATCCGACGACGCCCGCGGTGTAGCCCCGGTGCGTCTGCCACACGAGCTTGATGAGCGGCGGGACGTAGCGGAGCGCACGCAGACGCTCGCGCCAAGTGCGCGCTTCGTTATTCTCTTTACCCTTTTGTCGAACTGCCACGGCACCGTCCTTCGCCTTTGATCAACTTTCGAGGAGCCGCTCCGCTTAATCCTACTATTCACAGGATGAGTAATGACCGCAGTCGCCAATTCTTGGATGCTTGGTTGAGCACTGTTTCAAACGAGATGAAGACTTTTGTGCCAATAACAATAAGGGTCATCCGCCAGTTCGCATTACATTTGAGACGCAATCCATAAATGATGTGATAAATTCTGCCGGTAACAATCTCGATGGGGGTGATCTGTAGGTATGTTGAAAGCATCGATGTTGATCTTCGCCCTGCTGACGACAACTCCAATCTTCGCTGTTCAAGCTCAGTCGCAAAAAAATAAGACAAAGAAAGACATTCAAATTACCTGGCTTGGTCATGCGGCGTTTGAGGTTGTGTCTTCCGGCGGAACTAAAATTTTGATTGACCCATTCCTCAAAGAGAATCCCGCGACTCCGGCGGAATTCAAAGACCTGTCACGTTATAAACCGAATTTTATTCTGGTGACACACTCGCATGGCGACCATCTCGGTGATGCCATCGAGATCGCCAAAGCCAGCAAGGCCAAGCTGGTCAGTGTCAACTTTCCCGCTCTTTTTCAAAAGGAGGGCTTGCCGGAGGAGTTGATCCAAACAATCAACGTCGGTGGGACAGTCGCTCTCGGCGATGTCAAGGTTCACGTCGTACCGGCCATGCACGGCAGTGAACCGAGTGGACGTCCCGTCGGATTCGTCGTGGAATTCGCGGATGGGCGCTCGGTTTACCATCAGGGTGATACTTGGATTTTCGGCGACATGGCTTTGATCCAAGAGTTGTACCACCCGAACATTATCCTGATGAACGTCGGAGGCAAGGCCTATGGACAAAGCCCGGAAGTCGCTTTGCTGGCAGCCAACCGCTACTTCAAGCCGCAAATCATTATCCCGATGCACTACGCTTCGTTGCCCACCCTTTCAACTGAAGCAGAAGTACGCCAAGCGATTGAAAAGGACCGGCGCGTGCGATTCATGAAACCTGGCGAGACAATAATATTCTAGGCGCGGTGAAGCTCGCCGGACATAAAGGGAGGATGGGTTACGAAGGCGCGGATGAATGACCGGATTCAGACTTCCATTAGTAGGGTGTTCAAAGCTCTCCCTTTTACGGGTTCGTAATTGCTCGCTTGGCGACAATCAGAACGCCGCTGTCACATTGCCGCAACTTATCACAAGCTCTCTGCCACGTTATCCATACAAAATCTTTCTATAATTGAGTAAGTCAGTTTAGCCGGCGTCGCTTCGGGCTACGGGATAGCTCGGGTGGCGGTGTCAACTTTTATAGCAAGAATAACTATGTCACAAGCAGTTAGACCAGCACTTCAACCAAATCCATTTGGCGGCAGCGACTTCGCCCGCTCCCACAGCGCGTATGCTGCTTGGCTTGATGGCAACCTTATTTATGTTCTCAATCCAGAGCGAAGGCCCACGCCGCTCGCCGAAATTGTCCACGACAGCTTTCGCACGCATATTCTCAATCCGGAGTTTCCGTGTGTCGGCGGAAAGGCGGCGGTCAATAATAACACTTACCGCTTCGGCCTCTATGACGAGATGAATTCAGCCGCGGCGACCGCCGGACTAGCTTACGATTTGTGGGAGTATGCGCGGGAACGTCCGACTTTTGAAACCGAGTTTGCGACGTTTGTTGCCAGCTTCGCTGCGCCCGTCATCAGCGACGAGTCGGAGTGGGAACGATTGTTGTGGTCGCAACTCCAGAGTTTGCACGACCTTGATCAATTGCATCACGCGTGGGATCAGACTGTGAGTAGCGACCCGGAAGACCCCGCTTTTTCTTTTAGTTTCTCCGAGATGGCTTTCTTCGTCGTCGGACTGCACCCTGCCAGTTCGCGCGCAGCGCGGCGTTTCGGATGGGCGACGCTGGTTTTCAACGCCCACGTCCAATTCGAGCGACTGCGCGAGCAAAACCAGTTCAAGCGGATGCGACAAACGATTCGCACGCGCGAGTTGAACTCACAGGGTTCGCTCAATCCTAATTTGACTGACTTCGGCGAGCGGAGCGAAGCGCGCCAGTATTCCGGTCGCGCCGTGAAAGACAATTGGCGGTGTCCGTTCAGTGCCCGGCCCGCCGGCACGGAAGACTCGCGGCCTTAGCTATCGAGCGCGCACCGCCGACCCAAATCCCGTACACTTCAATTCACCCGTCCTCTTCATTCAACACGCAGAGGATCCCACGCCACTATGAACGCCCGCTTTCATCTCGAACCGCAAACCGGCGTCGGCTTTTTGCTCGAGCGAGGACAGTCGCTGAAAATTATTGACCCGCAAGGCGAGCAGGTTTCTGACTTGACGGCGTTTGCTCAAGCGGACAAAGCCGAGTGGCTTTCTTCCGGGCGCACAATTGATTACGCCAATACGATTTACTTAACGACCGGGCATCTACTTTACTCAAACCGCAGCCGGCCGATGTTATCAATCGTCGAAGACACGGTCGGGCGACACGACTTTCTCCTGACGCCGTGCAGCCCCGACACCTTCAAACTGCTTTACGACCACCACGACTACCATCCAAGTTGCTTCGAGAATCTGACGAAAAACCTCGCCGCTTTTGGCATCACGCCCGACATGATTCCGACGACCTTTAATATCTTCATGAACGTCATCGTGCTCCCGACCGGCGAACTCCGCATTGACCCTCCGCCCTCGCGCGCCGGAGATTACATTCTGTTACGAGCGGAGATAGATTTGATCGTCGGCGTCACGGCGTGCTCGGC
>JACCRA010000069.1 GCA_013813825.1 Pyrinomonadaceae bacterium
CCGAATTGCAACGCGGCACCTGAAACTGGAAATTACAGAAAAGGTCATGATGGAAAACGCCGAGTTATCCGTCGCTGTTTCATCTTTTGATTCCGACCACCTCGACCATCGGCGGAGTTATGATGAACGACCCGGGATCGCTTATACGCTCTTGCCACGCATTTTCAAAAGCCTTCTTCTCGACTTCCGTGATACTACCCAGATCGACTAGCGTGGGCAGATAATTTTTGAAGAAGGTTTCAGGCCATTGCCAGAGAGATGTGCCGGGGCGAGCGACGCGGGAAATGGCGTTGATTTCTTTTACCTCCAAGCCGCAGCGTTCCATCAGGGATGGCACAACACTCCCGACGTTGGGATCACCGCCCCGCGCGCGCCATGTCTCAGCCACCGCGCCGAACACACGCCCAAAGATTCCATCCCGGGGACCGATGGTAACACCCTCGTAATGACAATAGTCTTGCACGACGAAAGTCCCGCCGCGCTTAAGAGAGCGTGCCACGCCTTCGACGACCGCCGCAGGGCTGCTGACGAAGCAGAGCACCCAGCGCGCGAAAGCACCGTCGAAATCAGAGACCGGCAAATCAAGCTCCTCGACGTTCATCATTCGGGCTGTAACGTTCCTGAGCCCACGCGCTTCCATTTGCGCGTTTAAGTGATTAACAAATCTCTGCGACACGTCGACGCCGACGACTCGCCCCTCATCCCCGACGAGCCGCGTCATGTCAAAAGTCGCGTAGCCCGGCCCGCAACCTACGTCCAGCAGAGCGTGACCCGCTCTAAATCCGCCTCGTTCCCACCCCTGTAGAGCCACCTCTCGCCACAACTCGTGCTGCAAGCCGAGCCTTGTTAACTCATCATCGTCTGTCCCAAGCACATACTCCTGCTCATCCATCACCTTTTCTTCCCCGCTCATACAAATAATCCTCAAATTTATTCCGACTTATTTCTTCCCAAAGCTTACGCCTTGTACAACATCGAACGAACATTAATGGAAGGATTCCAATGCTTTCAGTTACTCACGAGTTAAACTACTGAGATGCCCCCGTCTTAAGACACACGCAAAAGATTAGATTCTCATGGTTGCCCTCCTTGGCAAGTGCGCCAGCCGGAACTCGACCGGCGTTTGATACTTCAAGCTACTATGCGGTCGCTCCTCATTGTAGTGCCGCCGCCATCTTTCGATCACAACCTTCGCTTCCCATAGGTTATTGAACCACTCGACGTTCAAGCACTCATCCCGCAATCTGCCGTTGAAGCTTTCACCAAAGGCATTCTGCCACGGACTACCCGGTCTGATGTAGAGCGTCTGAATGCCTGCACGCGCTAACCATTCATTGACACGCTTGGCGATGAACTCCGACCCGTTGTCTGATCTCAGGTAAGTAGGTGCGCCGCGCTCTTCAACCAAGCGGTTGAGAACTGCGATTACCGCCTGCGACTTGATTGAAGTGCGCGTTTCGACACACAAGCTTTCGCGTGTGAACCAAGTCAACCACTGTCAACAACTTTAACTTCTGTCCCGAAGCACACCAGTCATGCACAAAATCATACGTCCACACTTCATTGGGTCGTGGCGCGGCACCAACCGCCGGAGTGGCGCGCTCTGCCTTGCGTCATTTACGCGGTCGACGGTGCGGTAAAGTCAACCCCATCAACTTCCACACTTGATACACACGTTTATGGTTGATCTGCTGCCCGTCACGCTGCAACAGCGCGTGCGCTCGACGATAGCCAAAGCGCAGGTATTGGCGTGCGATCATCTTCAACTCGTCGCCGAGTTTAATATCGGTAACTTTCCTCCGTGACGTGTAGCGCAACCCGCACTGACTAATCCGCACAAGCTGACAACTGCGCCGCTGTGATACGCCTTGCTCGCTCAAGAACTCGACCGACTCGCGACGCACCGCAGTCGTTAGAACTATTTTGCGAGTAGCTCTTTCATCGCATCGACTTCAATAAGAGCGTTCGGCTAAGAGCCGTTTCAATCGTGCATTCTCTTTTTCAAGTTCCCGTAGTCGTCTGGCTTCTGAGACTTCCATGCCGCCATACTTCTGCCGCCACTTGTACAAGGGGGTATTCTCCGCAATGCCGTGTTCACGACAGACGGCTCCGATAGTCTGTTCACCCGCTGCTGCCTGTCTGAGAATGGCAACGATCTGCTCTTCGAAAAACTTTGATTCTTTCATCTGCGAATCTCCTCTATTCGGTGAAGAGATTCTAACCTACCGCGTGCTTCTCAGTTCGGGGCGCATGTCACTACCTCCTTAAATCAAAAGAGTCCTCAGAGCGCTACGAAGCTTTCGTCCGACGTTTGGCTCACTACTTATTGTGTCTCGTAGGTGGGATGGATGAACGCAGGACTAATGCATCTTAAACGGGCCGCCGTGCGGCTCCGGCTCCAATTCCGGGCGCGTCGAATCCTGCACCACCTCGTGCATCTCTAATACGTTTGATTTAGAAAATGCTTCTTTCGGTAAGGTGCCTGACTGGGCATGTCCCTTAACGAATGCATCGGAGCGCACCCAATTGAGAAAGTCCTGACGGCTATTCCAGACGGTGAAGACGACGTACGGGTCGCCCTCGTTGACGGGGCGCAAGACTTGGTTGGAGACGAACCCGGGCATCTTGTCTACCAGCCCGGCACGCTCCCGAAACCTCCTCTCGAAGGCGTCGGCGTACTCCTGTTTGACGTAGATACGATTGGCGACAGTAATCATTTCCCCTCTCCCTTTATCTCATGATACTACCACGCGGCAATCGGTAGCCGTTCATCCAGATCACTCATCCGTGGACGGTTTTGAGCGTAGTCGCTTGACATGCGAGCGTCGCGCCTTCGCCTCCAGTGTGCGATTCTTCGCGCCGCGCGTGACGCGCGTGGGAACCCGCTTAGTCGGGCGGTAGTTCAATTGGTCGATTTTTTTGCGGAGCTTTTGCAGGCAGTGTGCCTTATTACGGTGCTGGCTTCGCTCCTCGCGGGACGTAACTACGACACCCGAAGGCAAGTGCCTGAGCCGAACGGCCGTTTCCGTTTTGTTGACGTGCTGACCGCCGGGGCCGCTCGCACGGAACGTCTCGACCTCGCACTCCCGCAGCAAGTCTTCGTCCGATTCCGGCAGTATAAGCATACACACCTCAGGCTCTAGATGGTGATTACGTTTGGCAGTAAGGACGTTTAAATTTAAAACTTTGGGTTGACGAAGATATAATCCCCCCGAATTTTTATTCACCGTCAGGTTGAGTATTCCCCTCTGACCCTCTGCCGCTAACCAAACGTCGCTTGCGGGGTGCGGCATAAAAAGGTGAGAGTGGGCGCAATCTTAACCGTTGTCTAGTCCACCTCTCTAGGTATTTTACGGTTTGAATAAGGAAAGCAAATGATCACTAAATCAATAGACGCCCGCACTCCGCCGCCCGCCGAGGCGTGGCTCTGCGGATCGCTCCCGGATGTCAGTCCGCTGCTGATGCCTGCGGCGCACGCGCTCATACAAGCCGCCCGCGACATTGAACTTGCCGCCGCCAACCTATCAGCCGAAGAGCTGTGGACAGAGCCGGGCGGAGCGCCCTCGGTCGGCTTCCACTTGCGGCACGTTGCCGGGAGCATCGACCGGCTGCTCACCTACGCGCGCGGCGAGGGACTCGGCGAGAAGCAGTTTCAAGAGTTGGCGGCGGAAGGGTCGTCGGGCGAAGGCGTTGACGATGCCGCAACGCTCGTCCGTAAAGTTAAAGTGCGTATTGAATCTGCCATACAGGTGCTGCGCACGACCGCGGATGAGAGTTTCGCGGAGCCGCGCGCGGTCGGGCGCGCAAAATTGCCTTCCACTGTTTTCGGATTGCTCTTTCACATCGCCGAGCACACGCAGCGTCATACCGGGCAGATCGTTACCACGGCGCGCGTCGTGCGCGGGACGGGTGAAATCGTGTCGGGCGGAGATTGACTCCTACGCCCAAAGCTTTTACAGGAGCGAATTTTGGACGCTCCAATTCTCCGAGGCAAGAACAACTCACTCATTTAATTGCCGCCATTATCCGCTTGATCAGTTCATCGGGGTTGGCTTGATGCCAGCGCCACACGACGACTATGTCGTGCTCAGGATCGATCCAGATCGTGTTGGAGCCATACCCTAGCGCGGCGTAACTCGACCTAGGAGCATTCGGCCACTGCTTGCTTCCCGTGTTCAGCCACCAGAGGTAACCATAATCAGGCTTGACCGCGCTCGGTCTCGTCGCCGCTCGCACCCATTCTTCTGAGATGATCTGCCGGTTGCGCCATTTGCCGTTACGCAGGAAAAGGTGACCGAATCTCGCTTCATCGCGCGTGCAGATCCACAAGCCCCCGCCCCAGCGAGTGCCGCCGCTGACGGACGGCATTCGCTTGCCGTCAATTACAACATTTGAGTTACGGTAACCATGGTATTTCCAACTGTCGGAAGCGCCGATAGGCTCCATGATCTCATCTCGTAAAATCTGCGGCAGCGGCTTTCTCCAGACTCGGAGTAGGGATAGAGCGAGGCGATTGATGCGGACGTCGTTATACTCCCAGTAAGTGCCGGGTTCGCGGAGTCGTCTCGGCTCACGGCGACCTTTACCGAATTCTTCGACGCCGGCGAATTCATGAGACTTGCCCCACATCACTCCTTCCCATTCGCTGGTCTGTAGCGCGTGTTCCTCCCAAGTGATCTTCGCGTTATGAACTGATTCGTACCCTCCGTCGCTTACATACCTTCTGACTGGTTCATTGATACCGTTGATTAATCTTCTGTCAATCGCTAAACCGAGGAGCGTGGAGAGGAAGCTTTTGGCGACGCTGTAGGTCGGGTCGATTCGTCCCGTGTCTCCCCATTCAGCCACAATGTAGCCGTGACGGAGGATGATGCCGTTGGTCTCGCCGCGCGCTCTTGGAAGCGGGCCGAGAACTGAGCCGAAGGTTTCAACTTGCGTCGAGAAATCTCGCGGCACCTTACTCTCCTGCGTTTTGGCATACGCGATTGCCTGCCCAAGCAGCGCCGCGTCCATCCCGACTTCTTCCGGCCGCTTGCGCCGCCACGCATCACCCCTCGGCGGGAAGTAACCCGCCCCCTGAGGACGAGCTGTTTGCGCCATGTGCGGCAGTGCGCGTTGAGATTGCGTAACAACGCTCAAGCAAAACAGCGCGATCAAGTTAAGCGCGACAGTTGAACAATAACTACTACGGCGTCTCATTTGATTCCTTCTGAGCGCGGCTAAGCGGCGAGGGTTAGCTACAATCAACTGAACTGCTTCTTAAATTCTTCAAACTCTTGTTGAAGACTCTCCACCTGCGCGCGCAGTGTTTCCAACTCATATTCCAACCTTGAGTGCCGATCCGTTCCTACTCGGTCATTTGCCGTTCCCATTTCCGCATCTTTTATTACCGACTCGTGCTCAACTTTTACTTCTCCGAATAACAGGTGTGCGTAACGGACTTCTTTCTGACCCGGCTGACGCGGTAACTTTGCGACGAGTGGTTGCGGCTCCTTCGCCGCCAACGAATTTAGCGCCTCCTCAACCTCCTCCAGCCCCGTGAAATCGTAGAGCCGATCAGTCCGGCCGCGAAGTTCGCCGACGGTCTGCGACCCTCTCAACATTAGCACGCACATCAGAGCTAATTCTTGTGGGCTGAGCTCGAAAACTTCCATCATCATCTGCTTGTATTTGGGCGCACGACTGCTGCTCCCGTAAAACACATAGACGAGGTTCTTTTCGCGCAAGCTTTCGAGGGCGTGAGCGACTGCCTCCTCGTCAAAAGAGACTACTGGGTTGCGGTTGTTCTTCTGATTACATGCCAGCGTTAAAGCATTTAGCGTCAGAGGGTAGTATTCCGGCGTCGTGACCTGCTTCTCCACCAGAGAGCCGAGGGCTCTGGCTTCCGCCTCATTCAAGAGCTTTTGCATAAGGAGACACTTGCTGCAAGCTGTCGTCAGCCGGCAGTGCACTATAACCTATCTGCCGGGAGATTTTCGGCGCACTAAGTCGGACGTTCACTTCTCATTTTCGTTAAACCACTGAACCCAGATGAACGACTGGGTGTTTATCAAGTCTCGCGGGCTTAGGTCGCGCCGCGCGATGCTAGAAGCACGAGTTCTTTCGGATAAGGGATAGGCTCAACTTCGCGCACTTACGCACTTCTGTCAAAGGTTGATTTTAATATTATAAAATTAAAAGACCTTGCGCTCCAATTCGTCCGCAAGGTCTTTTATGTTCGGAGGAGATGTCTATGTACTCGAATTGTTTTACTCTTGAGAGGTCGTACTACCTTGCGGATTCGTGACTGGAGTAGATTGGTGAAACATCGCCATCCACTTGCCCTTGCGCTTGACCCAGACTGTGCTGTCGTAACTCGTCTCCGATTCCGTCTTCCCGTTCATAGTCCCCGACGAGAATGACCTGTAGGTAAGAACAGCCGTGTTCTTGTCGATCATCATCACTCTAGGTTCTTCCATCCTGTACTCGGTGAGTGTCATCGCGGGATTGAAAATCTGAGACATGACACTGGACACCTGCTGCGCCCCGCCGGGCGTCATCACCCACCCGTTTTGGTCAACTAATGATTGGAAGACGTCCTGCTTACGACTTCTAATTGCGTCCATGATCTGTTGCTCGCGGGCGATGATGTTGCTCTGGTCCCCGCTCGCACTAGCCTCCGAGGATTTAGGTTTCGTGGTCGAAGAGTTCGTTTGAGTCTGCGCTGAACTAAGGGTCGTTAAGGTCAGGATGGATAGAACCATCATAAGGATGCGAACTGTTTTCATGGGAGCCTCCATTTGGTTGGTCAGAAAAGGATCAAGATGCGGGAGCCATGAAGCTCATGCTTCACAGCATTCAAATACTAAAGCGTCAACGAGGAGCGATGCGGCGCAAACCCTATCACCCCCGAATTAATAGTACAAGGGTAAGCTCCCGCCTATGTAATGGTAAGTAAAGCTAGCATCTGAGAAACAACAGACAGGCTTGACAGAAATAATTTAAGAATAAAAGGAACGGCTGACCGTATGATCAGGCGTAAAGTGAAGAAGAGATACCACCTTCAAAGGAACTCTGAATCCCTCACCGCTGAAATAAACTATTGTTCAGAGGAATCAGGAAGCTGTTGGTAGCCACGCCTCGTTCTGGTAACTTGACTGAAAGTTATGAATATTCTCTCGCTCGAAAATATCAGTAAAAGTTACGGCACACGGCCGCTCTTTGAGAACGTGACGATTGGGTTTGAGCCTAACGAGAAGACAGGCATCATCGGAGCTAACGGTTCAGGAAAAACCACGCTGCTGCGGATCATTGCAGGGGCAGAACAGCCGGACACCGGGCGCGTCACGCTCGCTGACGGAAAGATGCTTGCCTTCTTGCCTCAAAACCCGCACTTCGATGAAACCGCGACGATACTTGAGACGATCTTCTATGCCAGCAGCGGCGTTATGAAACTGATTCGTGATTACGAAGCGGCGTGTCATGCTCTGGCTCTTGAAGGCAGAGCGAACGAGCGGCTATTGAAAAGGCTCGCCGACCTCGCGCATGAGCTTGAATCATCCGGCGCGTGGGAACTCGAAACCAACGCCCGCGCGGTGCTCAGTCGTCTTGGGATCAACGACACCCGCGCGCAGATGCAAACACTCTCAGGCGGACAGCGTAAACGCGTTGCGCTAGCTCATACGCTGATCGTGAGACCGGACGTGTTGATACTCGACGAGCCTACCAACCACTTGGACGCTGACACGGTCAACTGGCTCGAATCCTACCTTGCGCGCTACACAGGGACGCTTCTGCTCGTCACACACGACCGCTACTTTCTCGACCGCGTGACCACGCGCGTCCTTGAAATAGATCGCGGCGCGGCGCAGAACTTCGGCGGCAACTATGCTTACTATCTTGAGAAGAAAGATGAGCAAGAAGCGCAACGCGCCGTCGAGGGACAGAAGCGCAAGATGCTGATCCGGAAGGAACTGGCGTGGCTCAGGCGCGGCGCGAAAGCGCGCACACGTAAATCAAAAACGCGCATTGGTGCGGCTCACACGCTTATGGCTCGACCGGTCGAGAGTGCCAAAGCAGAACTTAACATCGCGGTTGGCGCACGCCGATTAGGTACGAAGGTTGTTGAATTGCACGACGTCTCAAAAGCTTATGGTGATCGGCAACTGCTCGATCATTTCACCCTCTTACTGAAACGCGACGACCGCCTCGGCGTCATCGGGGCGAACGGGGCGGGGAAAACGACGCTGCTTGAAATAATTACGGAACGCGCCCGCCCGGATAACGGTCGCGTCGAGATCGGCGAGACGGTTGTGATCGGTTATTACGATCAGGAGAGCCGCGCCCTGAACGACGAACAAAAGGTTATTGACTATGTACGCGAAGTCGCAGAACACGTGCGAACGGTTGACGGCAAGATGATTACTGCCAGCCAGATGCTCGAAAAATTTCTCTTTCAGCCAGCCGAGCAATACGCGCTGATCGGAAAGCTTTCCGGCGGCGAGCGGCGGCGGCTGTATCTGCTGCGTGTGCTGATGAGCGCCCCGAATGTGTTGCTGCTGGATGAGCCGACCAACGATCTGGACATTCCCACGTTGATGGCGCTCGAAGAGTACTTGGA
>JACCRA010000073.1 GCA_013813825.1 Pyrinomonadaceae bacterium
CGATCACTTTCTTGCGCTTGAAGGCTTCCGGGTCGGTCAACTTGTACCGCACTTTATCGTCGGCCAAGCCATCGCGCGTCACCTTCATCTCTTCGCCGGGCAAGCGGAGTTTCATCGACGTACCGCTATTGCCGATGGCGAGGACGACGCGGCGCGCTTTGTAAGTCATCTTGTCTTTCTCTTTGCCCTTTTCCGTCTGCACGACGAAGTAATCGCCGTCTTCGGCTTTCTTGATCGACTTGCAACTCTCATTCTCGTTAATGAGGACTTTGTTCTCCTTCATGTTCATCAGCCAAGTATTGAGGAGCACTTCGCGCTGATCACCGGCCACTTTGCGACGGGCTTCGGAGAGCGCCGCGTAACGCTCCGGCGCGAGTTTGCCGGCTTCTACTTCGGCTTCGAGCCGGTCGCCGTAAAGCTGACGCGCGAGGCCGATCTTATCTTTCTTGCCGACCTCTTCCTCGGCGATGTTGCCCGCGCTGTCTTCCTTCAATAACTCAGCGAGTAGAGCTTTGTCTTCGGCGTCGAGCAGCGTCTCAAATTTTTGCCGGGCGTTGGCGAGCCGCGCCCGTCCGCCATCGTCGATCTTGTCGAGCAATTCCGCTTCGAGCAACGCTTGATATTGATCGCGAGCGGCGGTTAGCACTTCCTGTCCACCGGCGTCGATGGTGCCGGCACGCTCGGCCGCGAGTAATTCTTTAACCCGCGATTTGTGCGGTTCGTCGAGAATTTCTTCGAGCGTCTCTTCGACGTACTCTTCGAGGCCGGGCAGGCGGATGCCGCCCATCCAATCCATCGTCTCCGGCTTCAGGAAAACGTATTTACCTTTCGGATATTTGACGATGGTGGACATCACCGTGTCCTGCTCGATCCCGATGTATTTAAGGTTGAGCCGCTGCGCCATCACGGCCGCGGAGAGGCCAGCCGGCCCCGCGCCGATGATCGCCATGTCGTATTCCGCCGGCGACTGGCTCTCGTTACCGTTACCGTTGGCAAGTTCCTGCGCGACGCGGACGGCGACGGCCGAGCCTTCGTTGGCCGCGTTCTTAATCAGCGGCGTGCCCGAAACGTCGCCGATGATGTAGCAGCCGGGCACGTTGGTCTCAAAGCGGGAATTGCGCGTCGGGACTTTCCGAGCCGGGATTTTCTTCGAGGTGTTGACGACGATGCAGGCCTTCGGATTGACCGGGCATTCGACCTGACACGAGGTGTCTTCCATGCACTGGTCGGGCGCGATGGGCGTCGAGAAGCCGTTGACGATGGCGAGCACATCGTGCGGGCAGGCATCGACGCAGGCGTGGCAGCCGATGCACCGCTCGGTGACGATTACTGGGTGTGGGTAGTTTGGCCCCTCAGGGTCGTACTTTTCCAACAACTCTTTTGAGAGTTGGAGCCGCTGGCTCTCTTCGTCCTGTTTAACGGGCAGCGGTTCTTCGAGCAGTTGACGGGCGCGCGAAGCGTCGCGGAGGGCGAAGCCGATGCCAACGGCAACAATGATGATGGCGACGCCGACCCATGCGTACCACGGCAGGCCACCGAAGAAGTCCTTGCCGCCGGTGCCCTCGCGAGACAAGAGGTTGAGCGCGGCAAGCAAGGCCATGAGCGCGATGATGATGAACAGTTGCGACTTTCTCATAAGCTCGAACGGGCTAACAGCCGTTAGGTTAAAGACGAATAACGTCGTCAGTGGGAAGACGCCAGCAATGGTGCCGAACGCTGATCGGCGATTGGCGTCTTAACAGCCACTTTCTCCGGGGTCAGCAACTCAGGGTTCCAGTGGCGTTTATCTTTAGTATGCTGGACGTGGCACGAATTACAGTTCGCGGCGTCCGCGCCGAGCACGATTGCTTTAGTCTGCGCGTCGATTTTGCCATTGTGGCAGGCGGCGCAGGTGGTGCGCGGCGTCGCGCGGTCGAGTGCCGTGGCGAACGATTTGTGGCAACTCGAACAGGACAACTCGCCCGACTCATTCGACGCCATTCCGTTGATGGCTTTAACGCGGTGCAAGTGCAGCACGTGGAATTGCGCCGAGCGCAACAATTGTTCGTTGCCTTGCGGCCACGCGGCCATCATCTGCTTCATGCCTTCCGGCTTCTGTTGCCATTCAGTCTGGCTCAAGCCTTCCCATTCCCACTGGCCGCCGACGTAAGGGTAGCCGAGCGTCCCGCCGTGCGGCGTGAAGACGCGCTTGCCATTAAACGTCTTCTGATTGGCGTCGTTGTGGCAGCCGGTGCAGGTGTTTTCAGCCGTCACTTTACCGGGTTGGAAATTGGCGCTGATGGGCGCGAGGCCGGGGCGGAAGTCGTCGCCGCGATGTTCCGAGTGGCAAGTGACGCAGCCGATGCCGGCGGCGGCGTGCGGGTCAATGACCGCCGAGTCGAATGTTTGTGTCTGATGACATGAGGCGCATTGCGACTCCATGCTGGCCGTCAATGAGTGGCAGCTCGTGCAGCCGTTGGCATTCGGCTCTCTGGCAATGGCCGGCGTCATCGTTAGCGATTGCCGCGAGTGCGGGTTAGAGAGTGGCGCGGGCGAAAAGGCCGACGTGTAAGTGAAGGCAGCGAGGATCGCGAAGAGGCCGACCAAGATCGCACCCCAAGTGAAGACCGAAACCGGCCACGGACGTTGGAGATCACGCGTCGGCATCCAGTTCCAGCGCGCCTTGCCGAGGCGCGGCGGGGCCTTCGGCCTGAGTGCCGAGGCGCGCGTGATCTTGCCTGCCTCGCGCTTGCGCTTGTCCCAGAAAACGTCGAGTGCATCGCCGCCGCCCGCTTCGGCCGCTCCTCCGGCGTGCCCGTGCGCGCCGCCGTGTCCCGCCGCAGCGGCGGCGGGGACTTCCGGCGTGTCCGCCAATCCGTGTCCGGTTGCCGCTTCGTTGATAATTTCGGCATCGCCGATCCGCACGGCCGTCTGATAGACAACGCGGATCGTGAGCGCCTTGCCTTCGCGGCCGATGTAGAGGAAGAACGGCCCGATCTGCACCACGTCTTCGTCGGTGATAGCAGCTTTTTCTTCCACCAAACTGCCGTTTAGCGTGGTCGAATTCGACGGACTGAGGTGGAAGATGTAAAAGACTCCGTTAGTCTCTCTGATGCCAGCGTGAACGCGCGAGACGGTCGGGTGGTTCAAGACCAGCTCGCAATCGGGCAGCCGCCCGATGGTCAAACCTTCCGTCAGCAGCGTCATCGGATCGACGGCCCGATCCTCACGCACGATAATAAAAGCACTGTCTTTTGACTTCATAGGAGATCACAGGCGACGAATGAGAGGGGAGCGCCCGCCTCGCACTCGTCGCGTTGAACTTTAACTAGCGTACCGCAAAAAAGACTACTTGAATG
>JACCRA010000079.1 GCA_013813825.1 Pyrinomonadaceae bacterium
CGTCGGACACAGCCACCAAATGTGCGCTGTCAATGCGCCCGTTAAAATATCTGGCATACGAACTGCCGAGCCGCCCCAAACCGATCACGCCGATGCCAAGCTTCTTATTCATCTGTCATTCGCTCCCACTAATCGCTATGTGCTATTTCAACTCTTCCAATCATTGACCGCAGTCGGCGGGAAAAAAGCGGCGACCCGGCACGCGAAAGATCATTCGCTGTTGTTAGTCCGTCGAACCATCTCAGCGACCTATAGTGGTGTTCTGGTCCTGCATGATTAGCCATCGACCGCTCCGCATCACCACAATGAAAGTTCTGATGTGTCGCTCATTTTACTATTCGAGTCTCATACGTTTGAGTAGAGAGATAAAGCGAGGGTCTGAACGCAGATTGTTCCATTTCGGCTCGACTTTTAGAAACACCATCAACAGATTTTTTTCCGCGTAGGCTTTTCCAGATAATCAAGCGCTTTTTCGCTCTCGCCAAGCCCGTTGTGAATCATTGCCAGATTATAAGGCGCGACATATTCCTGATTGGACGATTGACGTAATTCGTCCAAAACAGCTCGCGCTTGCGGCAATTTTCCCACCTTTGCCAGCGCGTAGCCGAGCAGGGCGGTTGCTTCTTTGTTTGCCGGAAAGAGCTCTCTGGCTTTGGCGAGCGCGGCAATGGCTTCGGCGTGCATCTGCTTTTCGTTATAGACTCTGGAAATGTGAATCAAGAGTAGAAAGTTAAGAGCAAACAAGCGACTGCGAGTTTGCCGTAGCAATGCACAAACAAACCTTTCGTGGAACGCACGCGCGAAGCATTCTGGATATTCGTTCTTTGAATTAACCAGCCGAAGAAACCCTCAATCGGTTGACGGAAGCTGGAGACAAAACGCGACCACAAGGCGGGAGCGGCGGTCTCCGGTTCATTCCGCTTTCGTTTGTAGGGCGTGACCAGATGTGTGCCGCGCTCTCGCAACACGGTTTTCGTTTCTTCATCCGCATATGCTTTATCGCCGAACAGGATACACTCGCCCAAAGCGGGGTTGAGTTCGCGCAACGCCGAGAGATCGTGTTGTGAAGCCCGGCTCAGAGAAAAGAGCGCCGGGATGGGCAACTTGTTCGTCCGCCGCAGGGCGATGGTATGTAGTTTGACACCATAATAGTAGCTGCTTTTGCTGGCGCAAAAACCTTTGTCCGCGACTTCCCTAGCGACTTGTGCAGTGCTGCTTCTGCCACCCTTTGCCAACATCACGGGCAAGCTGTCAATCAGGCGGTCGGCTGAGGGCGCAAGTTGCACGACCGAAGTTTCCAGCATGTTGCCGATGAGTTGCTCGAAAGCCGGGGCGAGCAGGTTCAAGCGACGATTGAAGGCTTGATAGCTGGGCAGGTTGGGAAACCAGGCGTGCCAATGACGACGCACGTATTGATAAATGCGGCGTTGTTCAGGCAAGCCTTGCAAGTGGCCGAACAGGTACATGGTTAGGAGTTCTTCATCGCTACAACGAGGGCGGAAGTTGCTCAAGCGTTGATATTTCAAGCCGGGCCGTTCATCGTAAAAACGGCAGACTAACAAGTAGAGTTCGATGAGTTCGTGCTCCACAAACCGATTCTAACAAACTCTTGGTTAGTCTGCTTTTTCTACTCTTGATTCGCATTGATAGTAGAGCCGTTTACTGAGAATTCGTTAGGTAAGCTAAAGCGCCGGGCGGATGTGCGGCACGCTTGTTACAGGCAGCGCAACTGCCGTACATTCGAGAGTCTTCACACCCGCCCGGAATGTTCTATTTGCGCCGTAAAGATTACAGCGCAGATGACCTGCGTACACCTATTACTCATTCCAGCGGAGCGCGAATAGCGCGGCTGTCATCCGATAGCATGAATGCTTGATACTTTGTGTGCGCGCCCGCGCAATTCCAGCATTGGGTAGCTTCGCGTTAGAAGCCGATGCGCCCGAAAATAAAACTTAGGAGACGAAAGATGAAAGTTTCAGATTATAAGCAACTGGCCGCGCGTCTCGCGGTGTTGTTGACGTTGGTGATGGCTTCACCGTTGAACTTCAATGTTCACGCGCAAAACAGCAAGATGGCGAGTCTCATCAGCGAGATCAAAGCGGAGCTTCCCGGACGCCAAAAGGAGATCAGCGAAAAGTGCGGCGGAGCCAGCGTCATCATGGAAGTTGATTTCGCGTCTTTCGGCGATAACTATGATGCGCTCCTCAAAGTCCCACAGCAGGGATTGAAAGAAACTACCAACGGTTTCAGACGTTTTTGCACCAACAGCAATCGCACGTCAGAAGAAGACCCCGACAAGGTGAATGCGGTCAAAACCAAAGTCAAAAAGATCGTCATCAAGCATGTGCCCAAGCTGGAGCAAAAGAAAATCTCGCTGCAAGATGGCGGCACGGTGCTAATGGAGATGGCGTTCGGCCAGTCTGGCGGCGGGCTGAGTCTGGTCGAAATTCAAAGAATGTTGGGTGAAGTTCTCTAATGCAAACGGTGTGAAGCCAAATTCTGCAATCCGGTATCAGAGGGCGGCGGAGTTGACGGTTTCCGGCGTGCCTCTCAATACCGAACTTGAAAATCTAAAGCGGAAGGCCGGTGAGCGTTAATCTCACCGGCCTTTTTAGTTGAATGTGTTTGGGCTTAAGCCGCTTTTCGCTCTGCTTCCGCCGGTTTGGCGCCACGCAGGATTTCGAGCGCCTTTTTCAATTGTACGTCATCTTGCGGTTGAGGTTTCGGCGCTGTCGGCTGTTCAGGAACCACTTCGCGTTGCCCGTTGGCGGGCGAAGGCTGCGCTATCGGATCATCGTCGTTACCCGTCAACTCGTCCGGGTCAATCGCTTCGGCCAGCTCCGGCCGCTTGACTTCGATTGACGGCGCGACGCCCGCGCCGATGAAAGCCTTGCCGCCGCCCGATGCCCACTTAACAGTGGTGAGCAATAGGCCGTCGCCGTTGCGGAGCGTGAAGAGTTTCTGCTCCGCGCCCGCGCCGAAACTCTTTTCGCCGATTACTTCGCCGCGCTTCCGCTCAATGAAGGCCGAGGCGATCACTTCGGCCGCCCCCGCCGTCCCGCGGTCAATTAAAATTACCGCCGGGCCGTCAAAAATTGCGTTACCCGGCTCGGCCTTGAGCGTCTCTAAAGTTTTGTTGCTGCGCCCGACCGTCTGCGCCAGCGCGCCATCACGGATGAACAAATTTGCCACCCGCACTGCCTCGTTCAACGAACCGCCGGCGACCCCGCGCACATCCAGCACCAATTTTTGCGCCCCTTGCTTCAACAGTTCCTGCACGCGCGTGCGGACCAATACTGATTCGCCTTCGGACAAACTGTTGACGCGCACAATGCCGATCTTTCCAGTCTCAACTTTAACTTCCGGGGCGGGCGTCTGATACGGAGCGCGTTTGATGGAAAGCGGGAAGGGACGTGTGCCGGCGCGCAGGATGCGTAGTTTCACTTCCGAACCGGGCGCTCCGTTGAGTAACTGTCTGGCGTCGTAGAGAGAGATGTCGCGCGTCGCCTTCCCATCGATGTACTCGATGATGTCGCCGGCCTGCAAACCCGCTTGCTCGGCCGGGCTGCCTTTGATGGGGGCGATCACATAAAGATAAGAAGCCACCTGAGACAATTCAGCCCCGATGCCGAACTGGCTTTTGTCCACATTCGCGCGGAAATCGCGCACCTGATCAATTGTCAGGTAGGTCGAATATGGATCGAGTCCGTAAGCCAACCCGCGCAATGCGCCGGCACGCACCTTGTTCAGATCAGGCTGATCCACGTAATCATCATGAATATGCTGTAGCACGCTCTCAAAAATTCTGAGTTGCGCGCCGGGATCATTCTGCTGCTGCGCTTGCGTGTACATCAGGCCACCGACCAGCGTGTACAACGCCAGAGGTGCAGAAAAAAGGACTACCAAAAACTTACTGCGAAAGGTCATTACTTCACCTCAAATTGTTAGAGTCCGGAAGTTCTTGACGCGATACAAAGGAACAGCCTTTGCGAATATACAGCAGCCAAGAAGCCATGAGCAAGAAGCCGATCCGGCCACGTTAGCGCTGGACTGACGGCCTGCGATATACTCAAAATGCCTAGCATTCAAATGCATCGTTGCGCTCGAACCAACCAATGCCACCGTCAAATGAATCGGACAAGGTGCAGCAACTTGAGGGTCGACTTCTCTCCCTCGATCTTGGCACACGAAGAATCGGCGTTGCTGTCTCAGACGAATTGAGATTGACGGTGCGCCCGCTGCCACATATCACCCGCACAAACTGGAAGCAACTTGTTCGAATGTTGTCGGAACTGCGTGGCAACTTTGACGCTCAAGGGATAGTGATAGGTTTGCCGATCAAGATGGATGGAACGGAAGGCCCGGCCGCTCTCGAAGCACGCCGCATCGCCCGTAATCTGGAATTGACCTTGCGGGTGCCGGTTTTCCTCCAAGATGAACGGCTTACATCATTCGAGGCTAAACAGAACCTAAGCCCCTCAGGAGTTGCGGCAACTCAAGTAACAGGGCGGCTCGATAGCGAAGCAGCCGCGTTAATCCTACGGGATTTTATTTCGTCGTTGTAGCCGTCATCAGTATTTCCGTACGGAAGCAATGAGAATTTATTAATTTTAATCAAGCATGAAATTACTTAAAGTCTTACTTTTGTCGCTTCTCGTGCTGCTTCTGATTGTCGGAGGAGCAATTTTTTGGGTGTTCAGGGAAATCAGCTTACCCGTTTCGCACGCACGCAATTCCGAATACATAACTATTCCCCGCGGTTCCTCTCCCGATGAAATCACCAAACACCTGGCATCCCTAGGTGTTATCAGACGTGCATGGCCGCTGCAGATTTACATGCGCTTTCAAGGTTCAGCTTCACGCCTCAAAGCTGGCGATTATCGCTTTCCCTCTCCGATCTCGCCTCTCGCGGTCTTGAGCAAGCTGGAAGCCGGGCAACAGAGGCTTGAACATTTCACAATAATCGAAGGATGGACTCGTTGGGACGTTGCCGCAGCATTATCTCGTTTACCAGAACTCGATACCTCAGAACAGGATGCACTTCTAGAGTTAATGAATAACACGAACTTGATACGTGACCTTGACCCGCTTGCCAATAACCTGGAAGGTTATTTATACCCGGACACATACAGTTTCCCTCCATCGACAAGCGCGGAGGAAATCATTGCCACAATGGTCAAGCGTTTCCGACAAGTATGGATACAAGAACAAGCCGGAAAAGCCACATGGCAGAACCGCAGCGTCAGAGAAATCGTTACTATCGCATCCCTCATCGAAACCGAGGCTAAGTTGAAAGAAGAGAGGCCGTTGATCGCTTCTGTTATCTATAACCGCCTCAATATCGATATGCCGCTGGGAATAGATTCGACAGTTATTTATGCTTCTAAATTGGCAGGTAAATGGAAAAATGACGGCAAGGTCTACCAAAGCGACATTGACCGTGTCTCGCCGTACAACACTAGAAGAGTAGGGGGATTGCCGCCCGGCCCTGTGGCCTCACCCGCCGCCCGCTCGCTGGCAGCCGCACTAAATCCTGCCGATACCGATTATCTGTTCTATGTCCGCAACCCTTCGCGAGATGACGGGGCGCACAATTTTTATAGTAACGACTCAGAATTTCAGAACGGAGTTAAGGCACTGCGTGAATGGGAACGCAATAGAGATGCTCGCCAGCGATAAATACAGGCATGGCAATTCTTAACATTATCTCTAAATCTTGAATTCATTGACGGCATGTTCTATGCTGTCCCTGTCGTCATCACAATCACAGCGAACTATCAGGGTCATCAGAACGGAGTCTGGACATGTCAAAACTTGCATTCATGCTATTAGCTTTTTTCGCCTTCGCTAACATTACCGCCCGCGCGCAGGAGAAAGGGGTTGACACGCAGACTGACCGCATCCGCGACAACAGCACCAACCGCGCCCCGGCCAGCAATGGTATCAATCAAAATGTCGGTGCCGGGCGCGGCATTGATTTCGGGAAGGGACGGACGCCGGTGGTCATCCAAATTCCAAACCCTTACCGTTTCACAGGCCGCCGCGACGCAGTAATTAGCGCCGTCGAGGGTGTAATGCAAGAGAGAAAATTGGTGCTCGACTCAGCCGTCTCCAAAAGCGACGAAGGAGTTTTAATCACGCAGCCGTATCGCTTTGTGAAGGGGGCGGTTGTGGCACTGACGGAACTCAACCAGTATGCTTCTGTCCCAGTCGATAATACGCGAGGCTGGAGTCAGGGGCGCTACACGCTAATTGTCGAAGTTCAAGCCATTGATGCAACAAGCACCAATGTTTCAGTGAATGCCCGCATCGAGGGGCGGAGTGACGGCGCATCAGGGGCAGAATGGGTTTCACTACCGAGCAATGGAAATGTCGAACAAGAATTTCTGGTCGCGCTCATCGAAAAAATTACCGGCGCGCCTCCTCCCGGGCGCACTGAGTTGGCCCCGCAACCCTAGGCATATTATTTATGTTTGTTGTTGAGCCAGCAGTCAGCCAGCAAAGGCAGCGATAACTACATGGCTTGAACAAACCCGGATACATCATTTTGGCTCCAGAGATAGACAATTCACGTTTATTTAAAAGGCAAGCGCCTCAATCTTCCTCCGCCATCAAAGCTGGGGCGGTTGTTTGTGCCGCGTTGCTGACGGTTGTTCTCTTATTGGGTTATGTCACGTTGCGTCGGCGGCAAAAGGGGCAGTTTCAAGCTGAAGCGCAGGCTCGGATAGAAACAACTAAAAGTGTTCCGCCTATGGCTCAGATAAAAGAAAATGAGGCGCGCCTCAAAGGTCCTGAAGCCGTTATTAGCGGGATGGTCAGTAACATTTCTAGTGAGAAACTCGAAGACCTTGTTTTGGAGGTCGAATTAAGAAAACGCAGTAGTGGGGGCACGGAGATTCGCCAAGTCAAGGTTACTCCTACTACCTTGAATCCCGGAGAGGATGGGAGATACTCTTTCAAGATAGTTTCGCGCGACTGGGCCAGTTCTACAATTCTTCGTCTCCACAGTCGATCTCGCCAGACAGACTTAGCTTTCGTATCAATCGTCGGCGAGAAACGCCCAACGGAACGGCTTCCGCAAAATACGAAAGTTGTTACCGTGCCCCGCCCAAAATCTAGTGAAGATGGCTTTATTAATTCCCCTGACGATCCTGTGGTTATCAAATAACATGGTCTTCAGGTGATACTTCATGAGTCGGCACGACGACATTTCTGACACTTTTGCTCAAGTCACAGCCCTTTACTGTTCTTAGCAAACGAGTTGCATCAGCGATTCCTTGCTGGGCAACCACCCGCTTCAAAGTGAGCGTCTGAAGAATGTCGCATTAACTATGATTCATCGAAATCCCATGTTCCCTTTGTTAATAGTTTCCGTTTTGCAACTGGTGAGCTTAGTAGTCGCTATCTCGGCGCAGAGTCAGGGGTCAGTTCCCCGCATGGGCGTTAGTGATTCCGCGCGTGAACAACACGAGCGGCGAATTGACAGTTTCCGTCTGGAAGCAGAGAGAGATTTACAACTCAAGCGCGAAAAAGAGAGCTATCAACAAAACATCGAACGGGCGAAAGAGAATGCGCGTCTCTCCACAGAGATTTTGGATGCCCTGACGCGCAACAAAAGCATAGGACAGGAAGAGATAAAAAAACTGGGACGGATGGAAAAATTGTCCCGGCAGATTCGTAGCAACGCCGGTGGCTCCGGCGACAAATTTGAGTTGGAGAATCCACCGCGCGAGATTGAGGAAACCGTCAAAAGGTTAAACTGCCTGGCGGATGAGTTAAATAAGCGTCTCGATAAAACGACGCGACACGTCGTTTCGGCTTCGCTCATTCAGCAGACAAATGAAATGATCGAACTGATCCGCCATGCTCGCGCCGTCGCACAATGAAGTCACCCATCTTTTTTCTTTTGCGCCAATTTGCCTCTGTTGGAGTTTTTACTCCTTGCCGACGGCCAACCTTATTTCTTCTTTTCTTACTTCTAAATTTAACTCTGATCACGACGGCGAGTGGTCAAGGCACATCACAGGACGATGAGGTCGTGCGCGTGACGACTGATCTTGTGGTGCTCAACGTCACGGTCAAAAATTCGCGAGGCGAATTCGTACGCGGCTTGCGACGCTCCGACTTCAAGATTTTTGAGGACGGGCGCGAAGAGTCAATCGCCAGTTTTGGCGAAGAGCAGACGCCGTTTACCGCCGCCCTGTTGCTGGATATTTCGGGAAGTATGGAGGGGCGAATGTCGTTTGCCCGCTCGGCCGGCATCCGTTTTCTAGAAGGCTTGCGCGAAGCTGACACCGCTGCCGTCTATAGTTTTCATAGGACTGTGAAGCAGATACAGGAATTTTCCGCCAGCCGCGACCTCACGCCGCGAGCTTTTGAGTTGGAAGCTGATGGCATGACCGTCCTCAATGATGCGATAGTGCTGGCCGCGAAAGATTTAAGTGTCCGCCCGGAGAAACGCCGCGCCATCGTGATTTTGTCGGACGGAGAGGACACGTTCAGTTCGGCCTCAACCAGCAAGGCATTAGAAAGCGCCCTTGCGGTAAATGCCACCATCTATACAGTAGATATGGCTGACCGAGAGAAACCAACATCTCGTTCTCTGGCCGGCAGCAGCGCGCTACGAGAGTTTGCAGATAAGAGCGGTGGGCAATACGTGCGGACGCCCGGCGGGAAAGAACTGCGCGACGCTTTCGCGTTAATTGTTGAAGAATTAAGCAACCAGTACACACTCGCCTATGTCCCCACCAATCGCGCACGCGACGGGCGGTACCGAGAGATCGAAATCAAGCTCTCCCGGTCAGATTTGAAAATTCGAACACGGCGCGGATACCGCCTCGCTAAAATTCGCAAATAGCTTTCGGCTTTTCTTGCCATGCCTCGCCTTCTGACTCACTCAATAATTTGTGCGGCGCAATTTATTCCGCGCGCCATAGCGTTCTTGCTCGACGAACCACGAACCTCATGGCTCCTTGTCCGCATGATCGGGTGGGTCGCGATTATTTCCCTTTTGATGAAATTCTTATCACGGCGTCGCGCGTTACGTTTAATCAACCCACGCACCAGATTCTCCGAGGTCAAAGTGCGCGGTTACGCTCCGTCGCGTCTGGCGCAGTTGCTCGACATGGTATTAGCTATTGACACACTTTTTTTGACGCCGACTTGTTGGAAGCGTGAGCCGATTCTTTTTCGCTATTTAGCGCTGTCAGGCGTCGAGTCATGCATTGTGTTTGGCGTAAGAAAGAACGAGCGAGAGACGTTGGCCGGACACGCATGGCTTGAAGTCGGCGGCCAACCGATTTGTGGGACGCGCGATCCTAACTATACTCCCACTAATCGCTTCCCTGCATGATCCATTTCATCGCTTCTTTGATTGTGCCGGTTAGTATTAGATAAGAAAGGGGCTTCGGTATTGTACCGAAGCCCCTTTCGAATGCTGGTGACAATAAGTCCCGGACATGAACCGCGCCTCGCAATGTTAAGCTCAAGCGTGTCTTAAGTTTAAACCTCATGGCCTAATTGAGCACCTCAATGTTGACGAAGAGGCTAAATCGTCCGGGATTCTGCACTCCGACAAGAGATTCAACGCTCACGGATTGCCCTGCCCCCAATGGTTCTGACAGAGTGACGGTTCCGACTTTTGAAGTCGAATTCAACACGCTACCTTTCGGCTGGGTTGGCGGCTGCTTTAATGACAGACCTCTCAAGTTGACTGGCGAAGCGTCGTTGCGCTGCACAACTACCCCTTCGATGATTGTGAGAGGGTGAAGGATAAGGTATCGAAGTTTCCCGTCACCGGAGAGCCGAGCGGGGTGATATTCACGCTGGTCCCCCGGCGGCGCGGGCGGCGGTCAGACGGGGGCGCAAATCGGGCAGATAAATCGCTGTCGTGAGAAGAGCCATCATCGTCTGAGACGAGAGCAAGGAACGGGCAGACTTAACTCTGCGTAGACGGCGAGCCGGTGACAACATAAGGTTAGCCTTTCGATGTGTGACGGGGCCGTCGGAGAGCGCGTCTCGAACGACTATTGATGAGCTTGGTAATAGCTGAAAGAGTATTCAGCCGAATGGCAGCCTGTTCGTTTCCTCTTCAATACCAGACGAGGGAGAGAAACTAACACAGGCAAAGCTAACGGCAATACAGCGCATAGCTATACTGGTTAAACTCGTGTGACAGGTTCAGCGCCTTGGCAAGTCGCCAGCACTGAGCATTACCCGCCGACGGCAACGCGGAGAAAACCGTCTTGAATAAGTCGCTTGACGAGGTTTTTTTTCCCGCTTTCGCTGAGTTTGCCGGGAATTTCCGAGAGTTTGAACTGTCTGGTGTTGGCAATGAACCGCACGGTATTCAGCAACAAGCGCGGCGCGGAAAATGTTTGCTGGCCGGAGATAATAAGGACTGCTTCGCCTGTGACGACGCAACGCAAGCTGAGACCGCGCCGATGCGCGACGACGGCATCCGGCGGTAAATCAATCGCTATCAAAGAATCGGAAATAACTCTTTCGCCTAGCCACTGCTGATCGGAAATGAAGTTGACGGCGGCTTCCTCCAAGGCGGCCGGGCCGTCGGCGCGTGTGGCGAAGTCGTGCGCCAGCGCGGACAGCTTGGCGTCGGTCCCGTTCCAATTGTCCGACCTGCGGGCGAAGCCGACCGGCAGAGACTTCCGTAATTCTTCCACTTGATTGCCCGCTTGACCAAGCGCGACTGTTAAGGCGTCGAGCCACGTCAACACGTGGATGCCGAGGCTGACGTGGATAGACGATTCGTTCTCCGCCCGCGCTTCATGCACGAAGCCGCGCGGCAAATACAGGAGATCGCCAGCCTCGAGTGTGACTTCGAACAGCGGCTCGCCACATTTTGCGTGGTCAATTCCGACCCGCGGTTGACGAGTCGCCCCGCGACGATACTCCAAGTCCTCCGCGCGCTCGAAGGCCAAAGCAGGAAAACTTTGGAGCGGCAGGCGAACCAGCGGCTCGAACACGCGCCAGTATTTGCGTCCACCGATCTGCATCACGAAGACATCATGAGTGTCGTAATGCAACGCCGCGCCTTGCGCCCCGGCGGGCGTGCAATAGAGGTTGGCGCGCACCGGGAAACTAAATTCCCTTTCCACTTCGCGGCAGAGTGCCGCGAGCGGCTGCCAATAGCGGAAAGCTCCGTTAACCCGGATCGTCGCTCCCTGCCGATAAGCGTCAAAGAGGCCGGAGAGGCGCACGGTGTCGCGCACGTGTTGGAGCGCGCTCAGGGTTTCAGGGCGACCCAGCAATTCGACAGAAGTTTTTTGTAATTGGTAAGCCGTCGAGATGATGAATTCAACGTCGGCGGGCATCAGTAGATTTTCGTAGAAACTTGGCGCGCGGCGCGCAACGTGCAGGGGCTGAGTTTCCCAATGCTCAGAGAAGAAAGTTGGTGGAGCGATTGGCTTCAGTAAGTTCTCGAAGTCGAGCGGCGCGGAGTGCGCGTTGAGCCTCTGAGACATGTTTCAAACCAACCTCCTTCGTTTCGTGCGGTTCCGTGTGATATGCGTGGATCGCTTTTCCTTGTGTGCCGCTCTCATCAGTTCTGATTTAGAGAGTGGCTACCGCAACCGTTCAATGTTCCGTGCTTTATCTTATTCATCCCGTCAATCCTGTCTCTTTCTTTTTCTTGAACGCGATAGTTGATAAGGCTATCTGTGATGCCCTTCATCATTCATCTTGATCGGGTTGCGGAGTCTCGTCCGGCGAGATACTGATGTAGCGGCGGCCGAGTCCCAATTCGCGCAACTTGTGCTGGAGCGATTGCCGATGCATTCCGAGGATCGCGGCAGCGCGCGTCACGTTCCCGCCGGTTTCCGCGAGGCAACGTGTGATGTAGCGCCTTTCAAATTCGCGCCGGTCAATTTTCAGATCGGCCGTGAACGGAACGACGAGATCGCTTTCACTGCGCGCTTCTGTTGCCGGCGTAGCGTCGGCCTGAGAATGACTGTCAAGCTGAGGCAAAATCTCCGCCGGCAGATCGTGGACGGTGAGTTGCTCCCCTTCGGCGAGTATCAAAGCGCGCTCGATGGTATTTCGCAACTCGCGGACGTTGCCGGGCCAGTCATATTCGAGTAGACGCCGTAGCGCCGAAGCGGCGAGCGGTCGCTCCGGAAGGCCATATTTCCCGGCGGTTTGCCGCGCGAAATGTTCGGCGAGGATGGGGATGTCCTCGCGCCGCTCGCGCAACGGCGCAACTTCGATTGTTACCACCCGCAGACGGTAAAAAAGATCGGCGCGGAATGTACCGGCGGCGATGTCTTGTTCCAACGGCCGGTGCGTGGCGCTGACAATGCGGACATCGACGGGAATGGAATCAGCGCCACCGAGCCGTTCGATCCGCCGTTCCTCCAGAGCACGCAGCAGTTTGGCCTGCACGGTAGCGCTCATGTCGCCGATCTCGTCGAGAAACAGCGTGCCCCCGTCGGCCTGCTCAAATTTGCCGCGCCGCCGTTGCGCGGCTCCGGTGAAAGCGCCTTTCTCGTGTCCGAACAACTCCGACTCGATCAGTTCAGCCGGCAGGGCGGCACAGTTGACGGCCACGAAGTTGCCGCGCCGCCGGGTGGCACTCCGCTCGTGTAGCTCGCGCGCCACCAACTCCTTGCCCGTGCCTGACTCGCCGCGCACGAGCACTGTAGCCTCAGTCTCCGCAACTTTCTCAATCAACGAACGGACGCGTCGCATCGCTTCCGAATCACCGATCAGCGAGCCGCGCCGCGCGCCTTCCAACTCGAGGCGCTCGCGCAGCGCCTGATTTTCACGTCGCAAACGGACAGTTTCGAGTGCGTTCTTGACGACGAGACGCAGCTCGTCCAATTCGAACGGCTTTGAGAGGTAATCGTAAGCACCCGTCCTGATCGCCTCGACGGCCATCCGCTCGGATCCGTGCGCCGTGATCATAATCACGAGCGGCAACTCCCGCCCGTCGCTTTTCAACTCTTGCAGATATTCCAACCCGCTCTGTCCCGGCAAGTTGACATCAAGCAGCAGCAAATCGGTCGGACGCGCGCTGATTATAATTCGCGCTTCCTCGACGCTGGCGGCCTCTTCGATTTCATAACCGAAGGTGCTCAAGGCGCGCCGCATACCGTACCGCGCGGCCTCTTCATCGTCCGTGATGAGCAACCGGTATGAACCTGTTTTTTCGCTTTGCATAGTCAACCCTATTCTGATTCAGTTATTGGCTACAGGCTTGCATGGCAGGGACAACTCGAATCGCGCGCCCTTCCCTGATTGCGGGGGGACCAGTTGCGCTTGACCGCCGACTTCTTCCATCCGTTTCCGCACGATGGCGAGACCCAGCCCGGTGCCCCGCTGCTTGGTGGTAAAGAATGGTTCCCAGATGCGCCGTTGTAATTCGAGTGGCACGCCGACGCCTTCGTCCTCGACCACGAAGCGCAATCCCTGTGGCTCATCCCGCGCCGCGAGACTGACACGCCCGCCGCGCGGCGTCACTTGCAACGCATTGTGAAGCAAATTTGCCAGCGCATCGCGCACGGCCGTCGCCTGCATACCGTCGAGCACTGCCGCCGTGGTCGTCTGGCAATCGAGCTTAATGCCCTGCGCTTGCGCGTCGGCGCGGAAGAGTGCGGCGAGCGTGAGTAATAAATCATCAGCGCGCGACGACTGTGCGGTCGCGGGAGCGTCGCGCGCGAAGTTGAGGAGTTGCGAAACGCTGCGACTCAGACGCTCCGTCTCGCCGACGATCAGGTCAAGATCACGGGTGTATTCGGCGGACAATTTTTCATCTTCGCGCATCACTTGCGCGATGGATTTGATGGCCGAAAGTGGATTCTTAACTTCGTGCGCGACGGTTGCGGCCATTTGTCCGAGTTCGGCCAAACGCTCGCCCCGCGCCACACGCCGTTCGAGCAACACGTTTTCCTCGACGAGGCGGCAGTCCTCAATCGCTATCGCGACCTGCCCCGCCAACACTTCCAGCACCGAACGCACGTCAGGTGTTAGGGCGTCGCGCGCCACGTCCACCAGCATCAGCCCGACCGTCCGCTCATCGCGTCTGAGCGCCAAAGCCAGATCATAACCGCGCTCACGCAGCAACGGCGATTGTTCGACAATACCTTCCCCGCTCTCCGCAGCTTCACCGAGCAGACGCGCTATCCACTCCTCGTCAAGCAACGGCTCAAACGCAGCGTTGTCATTGGTCCCATTGACAAACGCTCCATCACCATTGGTCCTATTACTGAAACCCACCTCACCGGTGTTATCGGACTCGCGCGCGGTTTCGCGCGGCAAAATCTTTACTCGCCGCAAATTCAGTTCTCGCGTCATCTCCTCTTCGATCATCTGCAATAGTTCAGGCAGACGCTTGAAGCGACCGACGTGCGCGCCGATGCGCGTGACGACTTCCCGGTAGAGCGCGGCTTCGCGCGCGAACAGTTTTTGAAAGCGACGATCCAGCCAGCGACGAAGCGGTGCGGCAAGTAACACGAACGCGAGAATCAACAGCGACTCGATCACGCCCGCGCGCAGTTGGAAACGTGCCGTGAGCCACTCTTCCATGGTGCGTATGACGTAGAGATAAACCACCATGACCACGGCCGCGAACGACGCGACGACGAGGCTCTCCTTGATCAGCAGCTCAAGATAGCGGTAACGATAAACGTGATAAGCGATCAGCGCCGTCGGCAACAACGAGCCGAGGTTAGCGAAGGTAAAAAGATATTGTTCAAGAATCGTCCCGCGTCCCACGCCGACCACGTGGACGGCGATTAGCAACGCTCCAATGGCGCCGAACGAGGCGGCCAGCGTGAACATCAGACGCCGCTCGCCAGTCTCTTCAGAACGCCACGCGATCAGCAGATCGGTCGCCGCCACAAGTCCCAACACGTAGGCCGCCCACAATCCGAACGGCAGCACGAAGATTGAGAGTTTAACGAGCATCGGCTCGTAAACGCCCGACCAGATGCGCGGCAGAGAGGCGACGAGAAACACCGCCGGGATGTAAGACATAAACACACGCGCCCGCTCGAAACGGGTGAGGGGGCGACGGCGCGATTTTGCCCAGAGATGCAGGTGAACGTGGAGCAGGAACGAATAGGAGAGAGTGATACTGACGACCGCGATTGAATCAACCACGCGCAGCAGCGGCGTCCACGCCCGCGGCTCGAAACCAAGCAGCCCATACAGCGTCAAAAATAAATTGCACGTGTGCCACAGCCCCGTCCCAATCGCCAACGCGAGCAGGGCGCGTTCGAGCGCCGGTAGAGAATCCCGCTGACGGGCGAGCAACAGACTCAGCCACAACGGAAGAGCCACGCCCATGCTGTAACCGATCAGTTGAAGGACTTCAAGCAGCGACATGTGTCAGACAGAGGGACCAGCAGTGACGACCGGCGAGTGCTGAGACAAAAATAACAGACGGTACTCGTCACCCGCCGCGCTCCTCCGTGTCACTGTGCATTGGCCGCGCTGGCCGCGCCGAGCGGGACCAGTGTGATTTCGGTGCGCCGGTTTTTGGCACGGCCAGCCGGCGTCGAGTTGGGCGAGACGGGATTATCCGGTCCGAAGCCGCTGGCCTGAATGCGCGCGCCGTCGAGGCCCGCGCCGACGAGCCGGCCGGAGAGAGCTTCGGCGCGATCTTGCGCCAATTTGCGAAGCTGCAACTCGTCGCCGCGACTGTCCGTGTACGCTTCGATCACGATCTGAAAATCAGGACTGTTGGCGAGTAAGGCCGCGAGCGGCTCGATCATCGCGGAGGCTGTGGCGGAAACATCAATTGAGCGAGCGCCCGCCCAAAAATTCTCCGGCAACGAGAGCACAAGGCCGCGGTTCGTCTCGCGCACCGCGCCGTAGCGCGCGAGGTTAGAGCGGAGCGCGGCGGCGGCCTGCTTTTGGGCGGCGGCCTGTTGCTCGGCCCCACGGCGCGCATCCTCGGCTTGCCGCTCGCCCTCCATCCGCGCCAGTTTGATCCGTGCGGCGTCAGATTCGGCGCGCACTGTTTGCACTTCGTCACGCAGCCGCGCGATCTCTGAGCGAGACTCGCGCATCTGTTCGTTGGCGGTGGTCAGTTCGCGCCGTGAGATATCGTGCTCGCGCCGCTCGCGTTCGAGCGCGCTTTTCAATTGCGCGGTTTCTTCGGAGGCGCTGGCAGCATCGTTCTCAGCGTCGCGAATAGCCGCGTCGCGGCGCGCGATCTCGTCCCGCCGTTGGCGCGAAGACTTGCGTGATTCCGCTACTTCTTCAGCGCGCACGCCGAGGCTCGTCGCACGCCGTGCCTCGGCGTCAACTTTCTCTTCTGCTTCCTTCAGTCGCCAAGAGTTCTCAGCCAGTTCAAGCTGAGCGATGGCTTCCTTCAACTCGTTCGACGCGTCGGCGTCGGCTCCGGCATAGCGCGCCAACTTAATTGCCTGCCGCGCGCCAAGCAGTGAGATCGGCGTTTTGGTGAATTCGGCGTCGGCCACTTCGGGGACGTTCCGTTCGCTCAAATAGTCGCTGGCGTTGCCGATGTATTTCACGCTCACGGTCTCGACCTGCGCCTCGCCCGGCTCGCGCGGCGGCAAATTTTCCAGCACCACCATGCGGCTTGGACCGCGCACTAGAAAATGCGGCTCGGCCGTCACGATCAGCGCAAAATTCTGTAATGGAGTCGTCGCGTCGAGTTTCGAGTTGACGAGAAAACTGCCGCCGCGTTTGATCTCGCCAAGATTATCGGCGCGGCCTTCGGGCGCAATCGCCCACAACACATAAGTCGTATAGACGCTGCCCAACTCGTAAGCGCGCGGCAAATCCTTAACCGACAATTCGACGCGCGTGCCGCGCCGGCCGGAGCGCCGGACTTTGGCCTCGCCGGTCAAACGCGGTAAACGCGTCGTCCCGCGAAATTTGACCGTGACAGTTTGATCGAGCGGGTAGGTAACGGCCACCGTCTCCCGGTTGATGTCACTCTGCGCGCGCGCGTCGAAAGCGGCGAGCCAGCAGGTGTGTGACAGAATTGCGCTCAGAAAAGTAATTAAGGCTAAGCGAGAGCGGAGTTGTTTCATCGTCGATGACTCCTGTTTTGGAATGCTGTTATGGCCGCCACATAAATGGCGACGAGGAAAAGGTATCAATGGCATTGATGCAATTTAAGCCAGTACCAGTTGCCGGCCTTCTAACTGATCGCTCCCTGCTCAACCCTGAGCGGCGCGCCTGATCGCCACCCACTGCACCACGGCGACTGCCACCGCACACAGCAGCAGGATGTGCAGGAAGCCGCCCTTGCCGAAGAGCAGACCGATTAACCAGATGACAAACAAAGTCAGCGCGATGACCCACAAACCCATCAGTCGAAACTCCCTCACTCCGCCGTCAAGATAATTTCAGTTCACCGGCCGCAGCCGATTAAAGTTGATCGTTCAGTTTATAGCCGACGCCGCGCACTGTCAGGACGTAGCGGGGATTTTTCGGATCAAGCTCGACCTTCTGGCGCAGCCGGTTGATGTGCGGATCGACGTTGCGCTGGTAGCCTTCGTATTCCGTGCTCCACACCTGATCGAGCAGATCGTTGCGCGACCACGCGCGGCCGGGTTCGCTCGCCAGTCTTTCGAGAATCTGAAATTCCAGCGGCGTGAGATCAATCAGCTCTCCGTCGCGCGTCACTTCGTGGCGACGCTTATCAATAACGAGGTTGCCGATGGCGATCCGGTGCGCCGGTGCACCGTCCCCCGCCGGCGGCGCGTGCCCCGCGCGGCGCAGTAAAGCCTCCACGCGCATCTCCAATTCTCGCGGGTTGAAAGGCTTCGCCAGATAATCGTCAGCACCCGCCTCAAATCCCGCGACCTTATCTTCGATTTCGTCGTGGGCGGTGAGAAAGAGCGTGGGCGTGTAAATGCGGCGCTCGCGGACGCGGCGCAGCAGTTCGAGTCCGCTCATGCCCGGCATTGTCACGTCAAAAATGAAACAATCGAACTCTTCGGCCACGGCGGCCTTCAGTCCTTCCTCGCCGGACTCCTTCTCCACTACCGCGAAGCTCAAGCGGCGAAAATACTCGGCCAGCAACGGGCGCATACTCACGTCGTCGTCCACGATTAAGATTTTTCGGCTCACAAGTGATTCCGGAGTTCCACGCCGCCGCACGCGACAGACTCCCCCTTTACTGTGTATGGTTTAAAAACTTTCCAACGTCGCGATTATAAACAATTTTCACGCAAATGCCTTGAGATGGCAGGTGAATTACAGAGCGAATGATAGAGAGCCAAACCTGTCGGACGCAACGCGACCTCACCGACCGCTTGCTCCAAGATGCGCGAATGGAGCGCGTCGCGCTTGAAAGCAGTGACGGATGCCAGAGAAAACTTTGGAGTCGGAAGGTTGAAGTCTGGCGTCACAAGTTGATGGACTTCCGACTCCAGACTCTTCCGGCTTGTCACTTGTCACTTTGAGTTAGCTTGTGGAGTTTGTTGATCTGGTCTTCGAGGTCTTCGCAGATTTTGGTGTAGAGCGCCTTGCGGTCGCCTTTGTCCTTGTAATGCTGCTCGACGTTCTGCCCTTCCGCCGGCAGGAAATTACGTTTCTTCAGCCAGTCGTGCTTCGGCCACTGGCAGGCGGAGAGCATGACGGGGAAGACGACGACCCCTTCGGACTCGGCGCGCTCCAGAAACTTCGGCAGCTCATTTTCCGCGACGTATTTTGAGTTGAGGAAGGCTTGGCTGATGAGGAGGACGGCGATGTGCGAGCGCGTGATCGCTGTCTGGATGACATCGTCAAACAAGTCGCCGCCGTCAATCGCTCGATCCGTCCAAATATCCGCGCTCTTAATCGTTCCGCGGATAAACTCGATCAACTCGCCTTTGTCCAGATAGCTTTTGTCTTCGTGGCTGTAGCTGACGAAGATTTGTACCCGTTGCGGCGGCGGTTCAGGCTTGACGCCGGTTGAGTCGCCGGGCGATGGAGTTGGCTTCCCGTTGAGCATCCCCGCCAAACCGATCTGCTCGATCACCCTTTCGCGCACCACGGTTTCAAGTTGTTGTCTGAGCTGCTGCTCTTCCTCCGCCAGTTGCGACGCGCTCTTCCCCTCGCGCTCGATCTGCTGGCGCTCGGTCTGGAGCTGTTTTTCCACGTCGAAGAGATCAATATCGTATTTAGCGAAAAATTCGACTTCGAGACCTCTCTTCTGCCAGACCTTGATCAAATTACGGTAGCCCGGAAACATGAATTCGACTCCAGAGAAAACGAGCAGGCGTTCGGCTCTACTGAAAAAGAGTTGTCCGACGTTCTGGACGACGCTGGCGCAACTTTTATCCTGAATGTTAGCGACGTAGACGAACGCGAATCGCTGATCGGCGGCGCGGGCTTGGTAGTAGCTGAAGACGTTGCCGAGCGCGTCGTCGCCCGCCGCCCGGACGAGCGGCAGACGGAGGTAATCGAGCGGCGCGGCCAAAAGTTCCCGGATGCCGTTGGGCAACAGCAGTTGCTTCAGCATCTCCTCGTAGGTTGGGCAGGCTGTGATTTGCGTGTCGCTCATGGCAGCCCTCCGATGGCGACGGCGGAGGCGGGCACATCACCGCGCGGCATAAAGAGCGCGACTAACTTCTGCTCGGCTCGCTCGCGCAACTCCGGTTCGCCCGCCTTTCGCTCGGAAATCCACTTCACCTCGTCGGCGTTCAGAGACAACAGCTTCACCGAGCCGTTGTCAATGAAAGCATTGAGGCTTTCGTGCGCCGGTACACCGATGAGGACGAGGAGAGCTTGGGTGGGCGGCGACGAGACGAGATTTGCCGCCTCATCCGGCGACGCACCGTTGCCACCTTTATCGTCCTCGTCCGCGCCGACGAGCCATGTGGCCGATTCCAGATTCGAGGCCGTCCGCCAGTCCACTGGATCAGGCGACTCCGCGCCGGTTTTAACGATGACGAGGATACGCTCTTCTCCTTCGCCGCCGTTCGCCACGGGCCGCCGGGCGTAGAGGTCGAGATCAATTTGCAGCGGATTGATCGCGTAATCGCGCGGAAAACGTGTGACTGCGAAACCGAGTGCTTCAAATAATTTGCCGACGGCTTCGACCGTCGCCGCGCGGTCAATCACCTTGATGAGCGGCGCGGCGGCGCGGGCCGATTCGAGCCGGTCGTGGACGGCCTTGACGGCGTTGCGCGGCGCGGACGGCGTTGACGACAATTCCGTCTGCACGCGCGGAGCGCGCTCACCGATGTCGCCCTTCGCTAGATAGATTTTGTCGAGCAGGTGTAACTTCACGCGGAACAACACCCACCCGCCCAGCGCCGAGAGCAACACCCCGACGACGATCTGGCTCCAAGCCTTGCTCCAGCCAAACAGCTTGAAGAGTAAGAGCAACAGGGCGACCGGCACGGCGAAAACGGCCAATACAATCAAGAGCAAGTAACCGAAGAACAAAATGAGGACAGCGGTCACAGCCACGTCTTCCATCCCGATCTCGGAGAGAGCCACACTCGCCCCGATGACGACGGTTGCCAACGCCGCGAGAAAGTAGGTGACACGCCGGAGCGGACGCGACACTCGCCAGACTTTGAGGCCGCGACTTTCGGCCACCTGCAAGAGCATCATCAGCGTCGGATCGCTGACGGTCTTCATCGGCTCTTCGAGCGCGAGGAAGCGCCAGTTGGTGCGCTCGCCCTTTTGCGACCAGAGCGGTTCGGTGGCGCGGCTCAGTTCGCGCTCGGTCATCAGGTAGCCGCTCGTCATCAGCGCGAAGGCTTCGGTATCAGAGAAGGCGTCGAGGTCTGTGCGAATCGCGGCGAGCCGCTCCTGCACGTCCTTGCGAATACCATAGCTGGTCAGCGGGCCGCGTCGCTCGACGGGGCGCGACTCATCGTAAGCGTCGAACGGGTCTTGGCATCCGATCCAGTTGAGTGGCTCAACGTCGAGGTCTTTTTTGAGGTGGACGAAAAGGAAGCCACGCAACAATCCCGCGTCGCGGCGACTATCGAGATCGACATACTGCGCCTCGCGCACACGCGCCATCAGCATATCCAACGACCGCATGGCGATCTTCAAACGCCCCGCGCCGGGACATTTCTCAGTCTCGATCTGGCCGCTCGCGTCGCTAATGAAAAGCGCGGTGCAGCCCTGCTCCAATAGCCCGGCGACGCCCTGATTGTCATGCACGCCGCCGTCCACCAGCCGCACTTTCATGTCAGGGAAGAGTCCTTCGAGCGTGATCGGATCGAAGAGAATCGGCACGCAGGACGAAGCCGCAACAGCCCGACCGAGACGGAAACGGCGATAGCCGGGCGGCGCGTCTTCGTAATACATCCGCCGCAGTTGCGCGTTGCCGTCCACCTCGGTGTTGATGCTCGCCGCCGGCTCGCCCATCCACGTCGCAGTGAACTGCCAGTTATGGCCGGCGTTGACGGTGGCGGCGTTGAGGATGAGGACGGGAACTTTGGCCCTGCGCCGCCAGTTGTCGCGGCGCGGCACAAAGAAGTCGGGGTCAAGTTCACCTTTCGGGCGGATAATTAGTCCGTTAAGCCAGCGCGGATCATCGTTCCCGCCATCGGCGATCCGCGAGAACAATTCGCACTCGTCAACTCGCCGAGGCGCTCGGTGTGTGAGTAGTTTCTTTTGAAGATCGTCTTGAGGCCCGTCGTCCATTCGGCGAGAACGCGGACGCGCAAATTGCGCTGCACGCCGGCTAGAAACTCGCGCTCGATCCGCCGGACCAGCTCGATGTAATCCTCGCGCGTAATCTCAGCGTCCGACCTTTCCTGTAATAGCTTCCGCACTTCGAGATAATAGTACGCGCCGATG
>JACCRA010000138.1 GCA_013813825.1 Pyrinomonadaceae bacterium
CGGAATAGTCGCGTCCGTGACGGCTCTGCTTGTCCGCCGTCAACTCGTCGAGTTGGAGCGCGTCGCTGCCGCCGTAGACGGCGGCGTCGGTGTTTAAGAGCAGGCGGTACTTTCCGGCGATTGGCAAAGGCAGGCGGTAGCCGTAATGCACCTTTGGCGAGAAGTTGCAGACACAAATCAACTGCTGATTAAGCGTGGGTGCGCGGCGGAGGAAAGCGATGACGTTACCGGTCGCGTTGTCGGATTCGATCCACTCGAAGCCCGCTGGGTCGGCGTCCGCCTCCCACAGCGCCGCCTCTTGCTGATAGAGGCGGTTCAGTTCGCCGACGAGTTGTTGGACGCCACGGTGAAAGTTGTCGTCGAGCAAGTGCCAGTCTAAGCTGCGGTCGTCGTTCCACTCGCGCCACTGCGCCAGTTCGCCGCCCATGAATAAAAGTTTCTTGCCGGGATGCGCCCACATGTAAGCGTAAAGGGCGCGAAGATTGGCGAACATCTGCCACACGTCGCCCTGCATCTTGTTCAGGAGCGATCCTTTCAAGTGGACCACTTCATCGTGCGAGAACGGGAGAATGAAATTCTCTGTCCACGCATACCATAGCCCGAAAGTCAGATTGCCATGATGGAATTGGCGGTAGAGGGCGTCGCGCTGAAAGTAGTGGAGCGTGTCGTGCATCCAACCCAAGTTCCATTTGAAATCGAAGCCCAGCCCGCCGTCGGCGACGGAGCGCGTCGTGCCCGGCCACGACGTGGATTCTTCCGCGATCATCAGCACGCCCGGTTGTTCAGCATGAACCACCTCGTTCAACTCGCGCAGCAAACTGACGGCTTCCAGATTCTCGCGCCCGCCGTACTGGTTCGGTATCCAGCGCCCGTCCGAGCGGCTGTAGTCGAGATAGAGCATCGAGGCAACGGCATCCACTCGCAAACCGTCGATGTGAAATTCCCTGATCCAAAACAGCGCGTTGGCGAGCAGAAAATTCCGCACTTCGTTGCGGCCGTAATTGAAAATGTACGTACCCCAATCGGGATGTTCGCCCTGGCGCGGATCAAGGTGCTCGTAGAGCGCCGAGCCGTCGAAGCGGCCGAGCGCGAAAGCGTCTTTCGGAAAATGCGCCGGCACCCAATCCATGATCACGCCGAAGCCGCGCCCGTGCAGGTAATCGATGAGGAAACGAAAATCGTCGGGCGTGCCGAAGCGTGCCGTCGGCGCGTAATAGTTCGCCACCTGATAGCCCCACGAACCGCCGTAAGGATGCCCTTTGAGCGGCAGAAACTCGACGTGCGTGAAGTTCATTTGTTCCAAGTAATCGGCGAGCGCGGGCGCGGTTTCGCGGTAACTGAGCGAGCGATTGCCTTCCTCCAGAATGCGCCGCCACGAACCGAGATGCACTTCGTAGATCGAGATAGGTCGCCGCAACCCGTCCAATTCTCGCCGCCGTCTGATCCAATCGCCGTCGGCGAATTGATAGTTCGACTCGAAGACGATGGACGAGGTCGCGGGCGGGACTTCGGCCTGCAAGGCGTAAGGATCAGCCTTGAGGAACGAAAGCGCGTGGGCGTGGTGCATCTCGTATTTGTAGAGCGTGCCCGGCCGCAGATCGGGAATAAAAATTTCCCAGATGCCGGAGACGCCGAGCCGTCGCATCATGTGCAGCCGCCCGTCCCAGTGGTTGAAATCACCGACGACGCTGACGCCTTCGGCGCTTGGCGCCCAGACGGCGAACGACACGCCCGCCACCTCGCCCAGCCGGCGGACGTGTGCGCCTAATTTTTCATAGAGGCGCGTGTGCCGGCCTTCGTTGAAAAAATGTTCGTCGAAATTTCCGAGCGTCGGCAGGAAGGCGTAAGGGTCGAGAATCGTGAAGACGTTGCCATCCGGGTAGCTGACTCGCAGGCGGTAGGGAAAGGTCCCCACCTTGTCCGCCAACAGCAACTCGAAAAGTCCGGCCGGATGTGTGCGCGTCATCAAGCGGGGCGCTTCGTTTTCGACCAGCAGTTCGACGACGTCGGCATCAGGCTTGAACGTCCGCACGATCACGCCGGGCGGCGTCGGGCGCGCGCCAAGCACCGCGTGCGGATCGGGATGGACGAACTTGAAGAGGAGCGCTAACTCTTCCGGCGCGACAGTGGGAGAATTAATCTCCATCATGCTTCTCGACTCCGGCCGACGCGAAATTTCGCAGAGCAGACCGGCCGCGTCATACTGTAGGGGCTGCGGACTTTTCCGCAGCCCCTCGCGCGTCAGCGCGGCAACTGATGCGACGGTCATTCAACATTAGGAGATCGGCGAAGCGCCGATCTGGGCTGGGACAAGTCGCAGCCCCTACACATTATCCCGACATGACGCGCTTCGATTTAAGTAGCGATTGACGCGGGCGTTTCCGCCGCTCCGATGTTCGTCGCCACCGTGGGCTGCACCAGCACGGGAGAGAGTCCCAGCGCCAGCGCCAAGTCGCCCGCGTCTTTCTGTCCTGCCGCTCCGCTCTCGTGGAGGGCGAAATACAACTCTTCCTGCGCCCGCTCGAACTTGACGTTGAGTCCGAGTGTGCTGAGCAGCGTAATCAAACTGAGCGCCGCCCGAAAATCTTCCGCCCGTCTGTTTTCCACCGCCCTCCGCACCGCGCGCCAGACCATTTGTTCAAAGCGCCGCACCACGCGCGGCTGATCCAGACGGTAGCCGAGGCGCTTCACTTCGTTGGCGATTATCAAAGCTTCACCGTAAGCCGCCCGGTCATTCCGCCGTTCGTGCCGTTGCAACTCTTCCACGAAGCGACGGCTCATGGTGAACTCGGCGGCGGCGCGTAATTCAGTCGGCAATTCGAAGCCAGCCTCGTGCAGCATCTCGATCTTGCGCCGGTTCTCTTCATAGAGATATTCATATTGCTCCGAGAAACGCTCGGTCATCTGCCCGAAAACGATCTCATA
>JACCRA010000144.1 GCA_013813825.1 Pyrinomonadaceae bacterium
AAATCATCCCGCGCCACTTCCCACCACGCCGCAATCTCTTCACGCATCCGCGCGTAAGTCTCGCGCAAGCCCGCATCCGCTTCGATGATCGGCTTAATCGCCGCCTTGTCCGTCACCGCATCCTTGAAAGCGAGATAGCCCGCGCTGCGAGGATCGAAGATGATCGCGGGATTGAGAGCAAAGCGTTTGAAATTCGCCGCATGGCTTTCGACTTCCGCTGCCGGCACGCCGCCCAACAAGTGCGCTCGCACGTCTTCCGGTTCAGGCGCGGGCGTGTTGTCAACGTAGCGGCGTATGTTCAGGTTATAGTCGTTCTTGACGATCTCCGCCTTATCAACAAGGCGCGCATACTTCTCAATCTCCCGCTTATGCGTAAATACCCAATCAATCTTTTCAATGTCTTCGGGACGCAAGCGGTTCTGATTCTTGCCTTCAGCAAACTCGCGGTCGGCGTTGATGAACAGAATCTTATCGCGCAAATCATCAGGCTTGTCTTTGTTGATGACCAGCACGCAGGCGGGAATGCCCGTGCCGTAAAAGAGCGCGGGCGGCAAGCTGATAATCGCTTCGATCAAGTTGTCGTCAACAATGCCCTGCCGGATGACTTTCTCCTGCCCGCCGCGAAACAAGACGCCGTGCGGCATCACCGTCGCCATCACCCCGCGACTATTGAGGCTCGCAATCATGTGCTGCACAAACATCAAATCAGCCTTCTTGCCCGTCTCCGGCGTAGAGCCGTACCGGAAGCGGTTGGGAAACTTCATGTCCTGCTTCGAGTAGTTCTGTGAGAACGGCGGATTCGCCAGCACGCGGTCAAACTTACGCAAAGCTCCGAGATGAACGTGGAGCGGATTCGCTATCGTGTCGTCATTCTCCAGATGTGCGCCGGGAACATTGTGCAAGATCATGTTCATCTTGCAGATCGCCCAAACCGTACCGCTCGCCTCTTGCCCGAACAATTCGACGCTGCGCGGATTCTGCCCCGACTCTTCGGCGTATTGAACCGATTGAATCAACATGCCGCCCGCACCAACCGCCGGATCATAGACAGCCATACGCTCCTGCGGCTTGAGTATCCGAACCAGCAATTGCACGACTTCGGCGGGGGTATAGAACTCGCCGCCCTTCTTGCCTGCGCTGTCCGCGAAATACTTGATGAGATATTCATAAGCCGCACCGAGCAGGTCAGGGAACTCGAAGTTGTCGTTGACGAGGATGAAATCAGGATCATTAAAGTGAGAAAGCAAACTTAACCAACGATCATTCGGAATCTTCGTCTTGCCCTTCTCAGCGTTGAAGTTGATATTGCCTTTGAGAACGCCATCAAGGAGCGGCGCATTCGCCTCTTCAATGCCCGCAATCGCTTTATTCAAACGCTCACCGACGTTCTGCTTTACATCTTTCAGCGCAGGCTCTCGTTCGCCCTTTTCATTCGTGTAGTCATCATTCCAACGTGCAACAGCCGGAACGTAAAAGGTTTGACCGTAAGAAAACTTGTCATTCAAAACTTCCACGATGTCTTCGGCAGGCAGGTGTGAGTAAACCTTTGTTTTGAGCCTTTCGCGCTCCCGCTCAAACTCATCAGACATGCGTTTAATGAACAGCATCCCGAAGATGAACTCTTTGTATTCGGATGCATCCATCTTGCCGCGCAGGATGTCGGCGGCTTTGAAGAGAAAGCTTTCTAGCTGAGAAAGCGTGATTTTGTTTCGTTTCATTAGAAGGAAAATTGCCTTATTTTACTAGAAGGAGTGAGAATATTGCGCTCCTCATGTGGGCAACGATAGTAGCACAAAGCAATTCGCTGAAAGGAAGGGTGGACGAGGATGAATGTGTCAACCTCTGCCGTGGCCGTATCTCCGTCCTGTGTACCCACACAAGAATGACTTTCCTGCCGCAGTCTGCGGATTGCGACTTTTCTAGTGAGCTGGTAAGGAGACTCCTCAATGAATGAAGAACAATGGAATGAACTGCTCGAATTGAGAAAGAAGATAAGCCTGACGCCCAAAACCGACTATCGCTATTCACGCCTTGAAGATTTCTTTTTTTACCACCATTGTCTATCAACATACTCTCAAGAAGAACTTAAAAGGCTGTTTACTACGTTCGGCGAATTACCCGACCAAGAAAAGCAAGACCTAATCTCACGCGCTACGAAGAGGACACATCCTAACTTTTTCCATCTTTCCGATGCAGAAGTGGATAAATTTATGTCAGCACGCCCAGAGCTTTCTTTTCACGAGAGAGCACGTCTTTCAGACGGTTTCATATCCACTAAAGCCGGCACCGCTTGGTTCGATCTCGGAGAGGTGTCAGAAGCCGTCATTGAGATTGACGACAACTCATCGCCGGCAAGAGCAAAGCGCCCCCACGCCCATATCTACTTCTCTCATGGTTCTCAAAGGCGAGTCGAAACAGTTGACATTATCGAGTCTGTGAAAAACAACGCTACGGCTATCGGCCATCCCGCAATCGTGTTCGCCATCTATCACTGGCAGCGTGTAATCAACGCGAAACGAGTCGTCGGACGTGACGACGTTACGACAAGCGGTGAATGGGGAAAGATAACGAAGGAAGTAATCGGCGATATGGAAACAGTTAGAGTTGCAGAGAAGAACTTAGCGGCAATAGGTAAAGCCCTTGAAACAGGAGCCAAAAAGAGGGCCATCCCAAACGCATTTGCCTTCGCGCTCAACGTGAAATTGATGGGTTTAGACATAGAAGATCAGAACACTGTTGTCTATCAAGCGTGGGAGCAATTAAAAGCCATATCCATTAACCGCACCGACGAAGTAGAACAAGAAGAAAGAAGCCGAACAAGCGGAGAAGGTCATCATGGCAGATGTCTTTCGCCAAGTTCACGGCTTGGATGGCAAGAAAGACATGCGCTTTGATGATTTCGTCGCTGATCGTTATTTACCTTACGCAGAGGCTAACAAGCGCTCTTTTCACGATGATGTATTAACTTGTCGGGTGTTAATTGAGTTCTTTGGCAAGCGGACGCTCCGCAGTATCAAAGCTGACCTTGTTGAAGAGTTTAAGCAACGCCGACTGGCTACACCTCTTAGGGTGCAAGGCAAGAAGCCTGAACCTAATAAGCCGCGACGACCGCGCAGTCCCGCGACAGTAAACAGAGAGTTAAGCATCTTGCCTAAAATTTTCTCGCTGGCATTTGATGCGGAGTTAGTGGACGAGAATCCTTGTCGGAGAGTCAAGAATTTGCGAATCACAAATCTTTGTGGGCATTGCTTGACGACCGAGGAGGAGCAGTCACTCTTTGCTGCGTTGGCGGGAAGTGAATGGGTTAGTCACATCGTGTTGTTTGCCTCTCACACCGGAATGAGGCGCGGCGAGATTTTCAATCTAAGATGGTTCGACATTGATCTGACGCGCGAAACCGTCCATGTTCGTCAAAGCAAGAATGGCAAAGCGCGTGCAGTGCCGATGAACGAAACCATCAAGTCTTTGCTGCAAGGTTTGCCTAAAACGAGCGAATACGTTTTCCCGTCACCGAAGACGGGTGGGCGTGTTATGGATGTGGGGCGGCAGTTTGAGCGTGCGGTGAAAGAAGCTGGTCTAGAAAATTTCCGCTTTCACGACTTGAGACACACGGCGGCGACGAGGATGGCAGACGCAGGGGTCGATCCATTCACCTTAGCCTATATTTTCGGTTGGTCAGATATACGGATGGCAATGCGTTACACGCACGCGACGAACGCGACTATGAGGCAAGCGGTTCGTAGCTTGGACAGCCTCTCCGCACGACTTGGCAACGCATTGGCAACGAAAATGAAAACGGCGGGAGCAGTCCCGCCGTAAACTGTTGATTCTTTAAGTGGAGCAGAGGAGGGTCGAACTCCTGGCCTCCGCATTGCGAACGCGGCGCTCTGCCAACTGAGCTACTGCCCCAATTCTGGAGGCCAATATAGAGAGCGTTGCAGCGGACTGTCAAGCGCGAAGGATTGCCGCATGGAGGGGATGTGTCAACCGGACAGAGCGCCCGCCGCCCCACCCGTTGCCGTTAACGGGCGGAGACGTTTTTCTCGTTCAGCCAGACGATGTAGGCGACGAGTTGCGCCACTTGCTCGTCGCTTAATTGGCTGCGAAACGCTGGCATGATTGGTTTGTAACCGGCGACGACGCGCGCGTTCGGGACGAGGATCGATTCGCGAATGTATGACTCGTCGGCGATGGTCGTGACCTCGTTGCTGAGGCGCACTTCTTCGCCTAACAGCCCTGTTAGCGCCGGCCCGATTTTGCCCTCACCTTTATTGCCGTGGCATTTAATGCAATCGAGGCTTTGAAAGAGTTGTTGCCCGGCCGCTGCCTTTCGCTCAAGTTCGCTTTGCGCTGGAATCGTCGATTGCGCCGCGGCGCCGCTTTGGTCAGCGGCGCTGGCCGTCGTCGCTGTTGTTTCGCCCGCGCCCGCGGGTTGTTGTCTGACGCCGGAGAACTTGTAAGCCACGATGGCGGCCGAGATCAGCAACACGGTCAGGCCGGTAATTAACAGCAACTGGTTGAATGTCGGCTGAGAATTAGTGAGCGTCGCCGGTGGGTGTTTCGCCAGAGCCACTGCTTCGAGCGACGCGAGTTCAGGGACAGACGTTGAATCTGAGAGCTGGGTTGCGGCGTCGGATGGTGAAGGTTCAGTGATTCTCGTTGATAAGAGGACGGTGTGCGCTTCGCCGCCAGCAGCATCATCATCGTCGGGCCGCAAATCCGTTTTTGCGACGTGGAGAGCACGGCGCATCTCGGCGGCATCGGCGGGGCGATGGTTGCGGGCAATCGCCAGCGCCAGATTAAGGACGATGGAAACTTTTGCCGGCACCCGCGAATTGAGCCGGTGGGCCGGGACCAACGGATCGGCCTCGCCGTTGGATAAGGCAGTAACGCGCTTCAGTGAGCCGGGCGGCACCGTCCCCGTCAGCAAGTGGTAGAGTGTCGCGCCGAGTGAATAGAGATCGCTCTTGGCGTCAGTCCCCTCGCCATGAATCTGTTCCAGCGGGGCATAGTTTGGGGTATAGCCGAGAATGCTTTTCGAGGTCGTGGGCTGCTGCGGCGACTGTCCGGGTGGCAAGCCCTTTGCCAGTCCGAAGTCCAGCAGGATGACGCGCCCGCGCTCCGAGAGCTTCAGGTTCTGCGGCTTGATGTCGCGGTGGATAACGGGCGGGTTTTGCGTGTGAAGGTAATCGAGCGCGTCGAGCAGTTCATCTCCCCAGCGCAGCACCTCGCTGACGGGAAAGCCTGCGCCCCGGTTCTCGATCAACTCGCCCAAGTCCGCGCCCGCAATGAACTGCATGATCAGAAACTGCCCGTCGCCTTCCGTGAAATGATCGCTAACTCGTGGCAGCGCCGGGTGCTGCAATCTGGCGAGCAGTTGCGCCTCGCGCTCGAACTGCTTGAGCAGTCGCTCGTCCGCCGCGTGCGTCTCCTTGACGGCGACCATCGTATCGAGCCGCCCGTCCACGGCTTCATAGACCGTGCCCATCCCGCCCTGTCCGAGTTGGCGGACGATGCGGTAACGGTTTTGCAGAATCGTCTCCGGCATTAGCATCGTTCGATCTCTTTAGCTTCCGTCCCCGGTTGTGTCAGCCATGCGGCGCGCGGCGTCGTCGAGCGCCGCGTCGAGGTTGTCGATCCGCGGACCGCCGCCTTGCGCGAGATCGGGGCGTCCGCCGCCGCGCCCGCCGAGCGTCTGGCAGGCTTCGCGCAAGAAGACGTTCATGTCGCCGGGCGCATCGGCCGCGCGGGCGAAGACTAGACGCGCCGTGCCGTCGCCCGTTCCGCGTGAGCCGAGGAGAGCGACGACGGATGGATGCGCGATGAGCGCCAGCGCGAGTTGCTTGAGCGCGTCGGCGTCGCGATCTTCGAGCACGCGACTGATGAGGCGAAAGCCGCCGAGTGGTTGCGCCGTCGTCAGCAGTTCGTCGGCTTCGACGCGGGCGGCAATCTCCGCAAGCGCGCGCAGGCGGCGCGAAAGTTGTTTGTTCTCCGCGAGCAAACGGCGGACGAGTTCGGGCGAATCGTCGCGCGCCGCGCTGAATTGAGAAGCGACTTCGCGCGCAATTTGGTTGACGCGGCGATAGTCGGCGAGGGCGCGCCCTCCGGCGACGAACTCCACGCGCGTCATTCCTTTGGCGCGCTCCCACGAGCGGACGGCGACGAGGCCGACCTCGCCGGTGCGCTGTGCGTGCGTGCCACCACACGGACTCAGATCAAAATTGTCGATCTCAACGACGCGCAACTCGCCTTCGCGCGCCGAGTCTTTCCTGAGCGGCATCCGCGCCGCCTCCGCCGCTGTCACGTGGTGAATTCGCAGCGGGCGATTCTCCCAGATGATGCGATTGGCGAAGTCAACGGCCTGCTCGATACGTGTGGCGGAAGGCCCGCCCAGTTCGAGATCGATCTCTGAGACTGCTTCCAACATGCGGAAGCCGCGCGTCGGCGCGGCGAAGAGCGAGACGAAGGCTTGCGAAAGAATGTGCTGCCCGGTGTGTTGTTGCAGATGATCGAGCCGGCGCGACCAATCCACGCGCCCGCGCACCTGTTGGCCGTCAGACAGGCTCGCGTCCTCGACGACATGCAGCACACCCTCCGTTTCGAGATCGACGCATTCGACAACGCGCGCATCATTGAGCGTGCCGGTGTCGGTCGGTTGGCCGCCACCGCTCGGATAGAAGGCGGTGCGGTCGAGGACGACGGCGGAGCGCCCGTCCGGCGTCTCGGTCAGGTGGACGACGCGCGCGTCAAACTCCATCAGGTGCGAGTCGGCGTAGTAGAGACGTTCAGTGGTGTTCATGAGAATCAAATAATCTGAAATTTGAAAAACGCAGATTTGAAATCAATTTCAAATCCCAAATCCGCAGTACGTCTGCTGAAATTTGAGATCGCAAATTTGAAATCATCTCCGCGGCAGCCTATTTTGACATGAGTAGGGCGGGCGCGGATAATCGCGCGGCCGTCAATTGTCTCTCGCTGGTCTCTCACGTCCGGACTCGCCGAAATTATTCGTTGGAGTTATCGAATGCGCGCTCGTCTGAAATTGCTTACCAAGTATTTAGCGCTCGGCTGTGTTGTGCTGTGCGTGTGGTCGCCGTCCGCCGTACCGCAGCAGCAGTCACCACCATCGGCCGCGCCCATCATCCCTTATCGTATCGTGTACCACTTATCAATGCCCCGCCCGGCCTCGCACTTGTTCGAGGTGCGGATCGAGGTGGAGACGCCCGCGCCCGTCGCCGCAGCGATGGAGTTTCAGATGCCACAGTGGTCGCCCGGCCGTTACGCCGTCTTCGACTTCGCGAAGAACGTGCAGGAGTTCGGAGCGGAAACAGTCTGCGCGGAAAAAGATTGCCGTCCGGCGAAACTCCCGGTGACGCGCCTCGACGTGCACACGTGGCGCGTCCACGCGAATCAGAGCCGCCGGCTCGCCGTCTCATACAAAGTCTTTGCCGATGATCTCTCCGGCACTTTCTCGCAACTCGACGAGCGGCACGCCAATTATAACGGAGCTTCGATTTTCGCCTACGTCGTCGGCCATAAATCCGATCCGGTCTCGCTCCGGATCGAGCCGCCCGCCGGTTGGCGTATCGTCAACGGCTGGACGGCGCGACCCGATCAACGCGAGTGGCGCTTCCCAAACTATGACTTGCTGATCGACACGCCGACTGAGATCGCGCCGAACTGGACCCTCAACGAATTCAAAGTTGACGCCCGCACTTATCGCGTCGTCGTCCACTCGTTCGCGGACGAGGGCGGCCGGCGCAAAGATTTGGTGCGCGACATTGAGCGCCTCGTCCGGGCCGAAACCGCGATGTGGGGCGCGCCGGAACTTGAAACCTACACGTTCCTGATGCATTTCGGGGATACCGAAAGCGGCGACGGAATGGAACATCTGACCTCGACGCAGATCATTACCGGCCCCCCGCTCAAAGAGCCGGAAGGATACGCGGCGGCGCTCGACACCGTCGCCCACGAATTCTTTCACGTCTGGAACGTCAAGCGTCTGCGCCCCGCCGAATTGGGGCCGTGGGATTTCACACGGCCCTTGAACACGCGCAGCCTGTGGATCGCCGAAGGCATCACCAACTACTACGGCCAC
>JACCRA010000201.1 GCA_013813825.1 Pyrinomonadaceae bacterium
ATCGCCATCGTTGACGGGATCGAGAGGAGCAGATGCACATGATCCTCGACGCCGCCGACAGCCAGCATTTTAATTTTGTTTTCTCTGGCAATGCCGCCCAGATAAGGCCAGAGTGTTCGTGTATGTCGGGTGTGATTAAGCGTCGGCGTTCTTTGGTGCTAAAGACGCAGTGCATCAAGTTGCTGACGTAGGAGTGCGGCATTATTCCTCCAATCGTCCCTACGGGACTCGCACTACGCCCCTCGCGGACCCAGCGATAAATCTCGGGGCTATTTTCAACTGTCCCTAACGGGACAAATTTTTATCAGCGCGAAGCTAAAATGCTCGCCGAGCGTGCGGGCAAATTGATCTTCACTATGCCGTTCTCGACGCGCGCGTCTCCGGCAACGCCGAGGCGATCAATCAATTGCGTGCCGTCCTCAAACCGCGCGGCCTCGATGGGGATGTCGAGAGTCGCGGGTTTGGTATTGTTGTTGAAGGCGACGACCGCCGCGTCGCGCTCGGTGACGCGAGCGAAGGCGAACTGCTGCTCGGTGTAGTAGAGATTGATCTGCCGCCCGCGGCGCAGGGGTTCGAGTTCGGCGCGGATGCGGGCGAGACGTTTGACGTGCTCGAAAACGTCCTGTTGTTCGGAGGTGCGGCCATTCTTCTCAAAGGCATTACGTGCATCATGGGGGAAGCCGCCGGGAAAATCGCGGCGGTTGTCCGGGTCGCCGCCGCCCGGTAGCGCAATCTCATCGCCGTAGTAAAGCTGCGGCGTGCCGCGGACGGTCATAATCAAGGTTTGCGCGAGCTTCAGCCCGGCGGTGGTCGCGTTCTTCTCGCTCATGAAGCGCCCGACATCGTGATTGCCGAGCAGCGTCACGAGGACGTTCGGGTTGGTGTAGAGCTGATCCTGCGCCAGCGTCTGCGCCACATCCTTGATTGGTCCCCCTTCGCCGAAGGCGCGGCGGATGGGATAGAAGAGGGCGAAGTCGAAGAGCGTGTCGAGGCCGGTATCGATGCCGTCGAAGCGCACCCGTCCGCCTTGAAAAAATGAGACGTGCGCCGGGTCGCCGTCTAAAACTTCGCCGACGACGTTGACTTGCGGAAACTCGCGCTTGATCGCTTGCATCCAGTCGCGCCAGAAATGATTCGGGACGTACTGCCAAGTGTCCTGCCGCACGGCGTCAAGCCCGAACGTGCCGATCCACCAGAGCGTGTTCTGGATGATGTAGCGGGCGGATTCTTCGTCGCGTTGATTGAGGTCGGGCAGGATGTCGATGAACCAACCGTCCATCGTCTCGCGATATTGTTTGTAAGCCGCGTTCGGATCATGGAGCACCCACGTCTGGAAACTGTTGGCGAGATGATTCTGCTCCGTGCCGTTGTACCACGTCGGCGTCGGCGTGTCCTTGACCCACGGGTGATAGGGGCCGGAATGGTTCGCGACCTGATCCTGAATGATCTTGATTCCGGCGGCGTGCGCTTTTTCAACTAACTTGCGCAGTTGGCGCGCGTCACCGAAGTGTTCTTCGACGGCGTAGAAATCCGTCGCGCCGTAGCCGTGGTAATCGGTGATCGGGCGTTTCGGCCCGTTGGGCGTTTCCGGGTACGTCTCCTTCTCGTTTAAGTGGTTGACGTTGTCGTACCACGGATTGAGCCAGAGGGCGGTGACGCCCAACTCTTTCAAATACGGCAGGCGGTCGATGATGCCCTGCAAATCGCCGCCGTGGTAATGGCGCGGCTTGGCGCGATCATAAAGGCCGCGTGACGATGGCGGATCGTTGTTGGCGCGGTCGCCGTCCTGAAAGCGATCCGGCATGATCAGGTACATCACGTCGTCGGTGGTAAAACCCTGAAAGCGATTAGCGCGCGCGAGCGGCGCGGTGATTTCGAACGCGGCTTCGACTGCGCCGCCCGGCGTCGTGATGCGAAGAGAGCGAGCGCCCGGCGTCGCTTTCGGATTGATCATGACATCGACGAAAAGATATGTGCCTGCCGGATTCACGCGTGCCAGCCCGGTCTGGATGCCCGCGCCGACCGGCTCCACGCGCGCGCCGAAAAAGTTGCGCCCACGGATCATGACGCGCACGGGATTGAGCGTCGAATTAATCCACCAACTCGGCGGTTCGACTTTCAAAGCTTCCGGCTTCGTCTGCGCCGCGCCGACGGTGAACGCGGCACACAGCAGGACGACGAGCGACGCTAAGCGCATGAGAGTGTTTCGTGTTTGCTTGTTCATAAACGACGAGGGTCGCCAACTATCTTGGCCTGCGTGTCGGGCAACTCAACGATTAACCACGGAGGACACAAGAGCGAAGTTGCGGGATGGAGGCGGAAGGATGAAAGAAAAACTCAAGGCGGTTTCTCCTGCTTCCGCTTTCATCCTTCATCTTTCATCCTTGCTGTTCGTCCTTTATGGTTAAACCGTCGGCCACGTAATGACTCAGCCTGATTTATTCAAGTCGCCTTCCGACTTGAGATCGCTGACTTCCGTCCGTAGGTTGCGGCCGTAGAGCGCGGTCAGTTCATTCAGGCGTTGTTGAATCTGAGGCGTTAGCGCGCCCGGCAAGTAGCGCCAGTTCCAATTGCCCTGCGTACTGTTCGGCAAATTCATGCGCGCGTCTTTGCCGAGGCCAAGCACATCTTGCAAGGGAATGATCGCGGTGCCGGCGACCGAGGCGAGGACGGCGCGGATCAAGTGCCAGTGAATTTCGCGGCCGTCGGAGCCGAGATAGTCGAGACAGAATTTACGCTCGCGCTCAATCTGCGCCGCGGTGCGGGTCGAACCGGAGCCGGCCTCCGATTGGAACCAGCCAACGCTTGTGTCGTTGTCGTGCGTCCCCGTGTAGGCCACGACATTGCGGTGATAGTTGTGCGGCAGATCTGTGTTCTTCGTGTCGCCGCCGAAGGCGAATTGCAAAATCCGCATCCCCGGAAAATTGAAGTCGTCGCGCAGAGCCTCCACGTCCGGCGTGATCACGCCGAGGTCTTCAGCGAGGATCGGAAGATCGTCGCCGAGAGCGCGGCGGATCGCGGTGAACAGGTCCCGGCCCGGCGCGTTGACCCAGCGCCCGCGCTCGGCCGTCAGGTCTCCGCCGGGGATCTCCCAACTGGCCGCGAAGCCACGAAAGTGGTCGATGCGGACGATGTCCACAAAGTTCAGCATTGAGCGC
>JACCRA010000208.1 GCA_013813825.1 Pyrinomonadaceae bacterium
GACGGCTATGCGCGTCAACGGTTAGGTCGTCGCCGCAACCATTGCGCGCAACTTGCCGCTTTCCTCGACTACACGACACAGCGGCGCGTCCGGATCATGATAGAACAGGCAGAGCCAATTTTCGCGCGCGGCTTGCGGAAGCAAACGCCGTTTGGCTTCGAGCGTCTCGACCGGGTAGAGATCGTATCCCATGATCCAAGCGAGCGGCACATGGGCGCGCGTGGGGACCAGATCGGCGAAGCAGAACAGCGTCTGGCCGCCGCGCTCTAAGCGCGCGCATTGCATCGAGCGCGAATGGCCGGAGATAGTTTCCAAAGTCAGACCGGGGACGACTTCATAACTCGCACATTGCAACTCAAGCAGTCCCGTCTCCTGCAAGGGTTGCCAATTCTCCGGCAAATAGCTGGCACGGTCGCGCTCGTGCGGCGCTTTTGCGTGCTCAAACTCGTCGCGCGAAATTAGATAGCGCGCGTTCGGGAAAGTTGGCGCGAGATGTCCCGCCTCGTCAAACTTGGTGTTCCCGCCCGCGTGATCAAAATGCAGATGAGTGTTGACGACGATGGTGATCTCATCTGCCTCGCAGCCGGTTAACGCCCTCACTGATTCAGCCAAAGGCCGTTGCCGCTTAATGCCCAACATCTCCGCCTGCCGCGCCGACCATTTATCGCCGATCCCGCTCTCGATCAGAATCCGCTCGCGCCCCGCCTCGACGAACAGGCAGTTCATGTTGAGACGGACGCGATTCTGCTCGTCCGGCGGAAAGCTGGGCGACCACAATGTGCGCGGCACGACGCCGAACATCGCGCCGCCGTCAAGGCGAAACTCCGCGTCCGGCACGATCTCCACACGGTAATCGCCGAGAAACATAGAGAGCCGTCAGTTTTCAGCCGTCAGCTTTCAGCTTGTTTTACCGGCTGAGAACTGACGGCTGAGAGTTTTATTATGGCTTTGGATTGACCGGCTGCGGCTGCGGCCGCGCGCCGGGCTGTGAGTTACCACCCTGAGCAGCCGGCAAGTCGCCCGCCGGTTCCTCTTCCCCGCCGGCGGGTGATGGTGGCATCGCGCCTTGCGGCATCATTTGTGGCGGCATTGCCGGCGCTTCGACCTTAAAGTTGTCGGCGACAGTGACGTTCGAGCGGCTCGCGACTTCCTCGATAACTTTATCGCGTTTCTCTTTCTCGACGGCAGCGCGTGCCTGCTCGCGCGGCGGTTGCGGCGGCGCGAACGGGTTCGCCGCTTGACCGCCGAGGCCGATCAGAATGTGCCGCGCTTTGACCTGCTCTTCGTCCTTGCCGTCTTCGCTTTTGCCGGTCTTGCGCTCATCAACTTTGATGATGTGATAGCCGAACTGCGTCTCCACAATGTCGCTCATCTGACCGGGCTGCAAACTGAAGGCCGCCTTTTCAAATTCCGGCACCATCCGGCCCCGCCCGAAAAAGCCGAGGTCGCCGCCCTTATCTTTGCTGCCATCAATAGAAAACTCTTTCGCCAGCGCCGCGAAATCCTCACCGCCTTTTGCGCGCTTCAAGATTTCTTCGGCCTTCGTCCGCGCTTGCTTCGGATCGAGTTCCGGGTGTTTGGCGATATAAGCATCAATCTCTTGATCAGTCGCCTTCACGTTTTCCAGCAAGGTCTTCGCGTGCTTCTGCACGAGGATTTGGGCTTCCTGAAATCTGAGCAGCAATTCGGTCTGCCGGTCTTTGTCGATGCCGGCCTCGACGGCCTTGCGGGACAGAAGCTGTGTTGGCGCCCAGACGTTGCGCTTTAGCTCTTCCTTCTGCTGTTCAGGGACGTTGGCGGCGGAAGGCATCAGTCCGAGCGCCTGCACGTCGCTTAAAAATTGATCGAATTTCTGCTGCTGCCCAGGTTCGTTGAGAAACTTTTCGACCTCTTCTTTAGGCGCGAGTTTCTCTTCGTCGGTAACGCCGGCCTCTTGTTGCTTCTTGGTATAGACGTTTGCCAGCACGAAAGTTCGCATCGTCGCGAGTTGGCGCTTCACGTCCGGTTGATCGGCGACGCCGGCGGCGCGCGCGTCCTGCGCGAGGGCAAGCAACTGGCGCAATTGCTTCGCCACTTCTTTCCGCATCTCCTCGTTGTTGGCGAGTTGCATCAGCGCCTGCGGCGGCAGCATCGTCTTGACGATCTCCGACATTTCTTCCGAAGAGATGTTGACCGGTTGGATGCGCTTCGCTTGAATCTGCCACGCGAGCAGACCGAGCGACAAAGCGACGGCGACCCCGCCGGCGATCAAAGCTTTGGTGGCTGCCTTCATTCCGCCCGTGCCACCGGTGTTGACGTTTCTGGCCGGAGCCGTCGCGACCCGCCCCGGTGCGTCGCTCGCCGTCATCGCTGCCGCTGTGTCTGTTGTCTCAGGAACAGGCTGCGTCTCAAAGGGTTGTTCGATTGAAGCTATTGTTTCGTCTGTCAGTTCATTAGACTTTGGGGAAACTGATTCGTTGTTTGAATCCTCAGTTGTCATCTTTTTACTTATTCCTTTTACGTTGAAATTCAGCTTATCTGATGCTCCGCGGGGGCGGCCGTATGCTCGACGAGTTCGAGCAAGACGCCGCCTGCCGCCGATGGATGAACGAAAGCCACGAGACAGCCGCCCGCGCCCACGCGCGGCGACTCGTCGATTAAACGCGCCCCTTGTTCTTGTAAACGCCGAAGCGTCGCCCGAATGTCGTCGACCCGCACGGCGATGTGATGAATCCCCGCCCCGCGCTTTGCCAAAAATTTCGCGATAGGCGAAGCCTCGCTCGTCGGCTCCAACAACTCCACGCGCGGCTCGCCCACCGGCAGCATCGCCACCCGCACCCCCTGCTCCGCCACCTCTTCCACGTCCACCACTTGCAAGCCCAAAGCGTCGCGCCAAAATTTAAGCGCCTCGTCTATTCGCGGCGTGGCAATACCGATGTGTTCAATTCTCATAAGCAGCTATCAGCAATCAGCTATCAGCTATCAGCTATCGGCATTTGGTTTTGGCTGATAGCTGACTGCTGATTGCTGATAGCTTCTCCAATAATTTCCTCGACCGCCGAGTACGGATCGCGCCGCTTGTCGGCCACTTCGAGGGCGAGGGCGTCGAGGCGTTGTTGCGCGCCTTCGCGGTTGACGGCGCGGGCGAGCAGCGTTTCCTGTAAAAGTTCGAGAATGCGCCAGCGGGCGATTGATGCGCGGTGCGTCAGGCTCGCTTTTGTCTGTTTTTGATAATCGCGATAACGCGCGATCTGGGCGGCCAACTCCGCAATCCCTTTGTTCTCAATCGCGACGGTCTTCACGATGGGCGGCTGCCAGAAGTCCGGGCGCATCGCGAGCGAAAGCATCGCTTCCAGTTCCTTCTCGGTTCGCAGCACACCTTCGCGGTCGGCCTTGTTGATCACGAAAACGTCGCTGATCTCCATAATGCCGGCCTTGAGCGCCTGAATGTCATCGCCCATGCCGGGAACCACGACGACAAGCGAGACATCGGCCGTCTTTACGATCTCGACTTCGTCCTGTCCGACGCCGACTGTCTCGACGATGATCTTTTCATACCCGGCGGCGTCAAGGATCGCGACCGCATCGACGGTCGCGCGCGCCAGCCCGCCCAAGTGCCCGCGCGTCGCCATCGAACGGATAAAGACGCCGGGATCGAGTCCGAGCGTCTGCATTCTGATCCGGTCGCCCAAGATCGCGCCTCCGGAAAAGGGGCTGGACGGATCGACGCAAACGATCCCGACCCGCTCACCCTGCTGCCGGTAAAACGTCGCGAGCCGATCCACCAACGAAGACTTGCCCGCGCCCGGCGATCCCGTCACCCCGACGATCAAGCCCCGCCCCGTGCGCGGAAAAACCTCTTTCATCAACGCCGCCGCATCGCCCAGATGATCCTCGACTTTGGAAATAGCTCGCGCCACCGCCCGCACTTCGCCCGCCAGAATGCGCTCGATCTCCGTCGTATTGGTGGCTGTTACACTCATTAAATCAGAGGTCAGAGGTCAGTAAGAGCAGTTTGTTTGAACTGACCTCTGACTTTTCAGGCTTTGAGCAGTTGACGTGCGATCACGATCCGCTGAATCTCCGAAGTGCCTTCGCCGATGGTGCAGAGCTTCGAGTCGCGCCAGTATTTTTCGGGTGGATAGTCTTTGGTGTAGCCGTAGCCACCGTGAATCTGAATCGCCTCTTCGCAGACGCGGACGCTCATCTCCGAAGCGTAGAGCTTCGCCATCGCCGACTCCTTCGTCACCTTTTTGCCCTGGTCCTTGAGGTAGGCGGCGCGGTACATGAGCAGGCGGGCAGCATCGATCTCCGTCGCCATGTCGGCGAGCTTGAATTGGATCGCCTGAAATTCCGAGATCGGTTTGCCGAACTGCTCGCGCTGCTTCGAGTATTTCAAGGCCGACTCATAAGCGCCCTGCGCGATGCCAACCGCGAGCGCGGCAATCGAGATACGTCCGCCGTCGAGCACCTGCATCGCCTGAATAAAACCTTCGCCCTCAGCGCCGAGGCGGTTCTCGTCGGGTATGTAGCAGTCTTCAAAGACGACGCTCGCCGTCTCCGAAGCGCGCAGGCCGAGCTTGTTCTCTTTCTTCGCGGGCGCAAAACCCGCCATTCCCTTCTCGAAGATGAAAGCCGTAATGCCCTTGCTGCCTTGCGAGCGATCCGTCATTGCTACGGCAACGCACGTATCGCCGTGAATGGCGTGCGTGATAAAATTCTTCGAGCCGTTGACGACCCACCCGCCATTTCGCCGGACGGCCGTGGTGCGCGTCCCCGAAGCGTCCGAACCGGCCCCGGCTTCGGTCAGTCCCCACGCGCCGAGGTGTTTTCCTTCGGCGAGCGGTACGAGGTATTTCCGCTTCTGCTCTTCAGTGCCGAACATGTAAATATGATTCGAGCACAGCGAATTGTGCGCCGCTACGGAGATGCCCACCGAGCCGTCCACGCGCGACAATTCCTCAATGATCGTCGCGTACTCGACATAGCCCATTCCCGCGCCGCCGTACTCTTCCGGGAAAATAACGCCCATCAGCCCCAACTCGGCCAACTGTGGGACCAATTCGATGGGAAAATGCTGCGTCTCGTCCCACTCCAAAACGTGCGGCGCGATCTCGCCCTCGGCGAACTCCCGTACGCTCATCCTGATCTGCTGCTGCTCTTCGTCCAATTCGAAATTCATAAAACCTCTTCAAACAATTCCTTGCTTAAAACTTTACCTTGACGCCGCGTACTGCTGCCGTACCCAATCGCGCACCTCCCGCAACCATTCGAGGCGCTTTTTTGATGTGCTCGCTTCGATCAGGGCGGATAGAGCAGCGCCGCTCAGGAGCGGCAGAGCGATGCTGATGTCGCGCTCTTGATACTCTCCGCCAACTAACTGAAAGATTTTTATCGCCTGCCCATCATAACGCCAGATTTCCGGCACGCCGAATTGCGCGTAAAGGGGGAACTTATCTAACGAATCATTATAAATGTCGATCTCAACTACCAAATCCGGCGGAGGATCGATTGTCAGGTCGAGTTCTTTCTTACCTTCGATCCGTTCGACGCTTTGAAAGTAAAAGCACGAGTCTGGTTCAAAGCCCTTTTCCAAATCCTCACGCTTAAAAGTGGTCGAACCTAAATTGCGGTGCTCGATCCCCACTTCAATGGTTATCATTTCAACCAATGACGCAAAGTTCCGATTCAACTCTTCATGCTTCTGCGACGGACTCATAATTTCCAGCGTCCCTCTGTCATAAGTGAAGTGCGGCACGCTGCTGTCGCTGAAGTCCGCCATCAGGCTTTCATAGGTCTCCCAACTGACGCCGTGCAAGACGATTCTCTGCTCTGGCACGCTTGTCGCCTGCTCCGGCGGGCTGATGACTGTCGCCATATCGGCAATCTCCTGAGACATCGAACGCAACACCTAACGAAGCAGAAATAACTGCCAGACTTCGACATCCTGAAGCCCGGAAGTCTTGTTTATTCTAACCTACCCTCGCCGCGTGCCGTGACCGGCGGCGCGCTTTTTTGTCCGTGGCGGGGGGGCGGGCTTCAGGAATTGTCTGACTTCCGCCGGAGAGATGAGCCGCCATTCCTTCGGTCGCAGCCGCTCGTCTCGCAGGTGGCCGATGGCCGTGCGCCGCAGCTTCAAAACCGAATGACTGATTTGATCAAACATCCGCCTGATCTGCTGATTGCGCCCTTCGTGCAACACGACCTCGAACCAAGCGTTGGTGTCCGTCTCGCCCGTCTGTTTGATTTCAGCCGGCGCGGTCTTTACACCATCGTCGAGACGGATGCCGCGGCGCAGACGCGCGATGGCTTCCGGCGACGGTATGCCTTTGACCTTCACTTCATAAACTTTCGCCACGCCGTTGCGCGCCGCCGTGATGTGGTTCGTCAACTCGCCGTCGTTCGTTAAGATCAGCAAGCCCTCGGTGTTGAAGTCCAACCGCCCGACCGGATGCAACCGTCCGAGCGACCCCGGCACTAATTCCGTTACCAGTGGCCGGCCTTCCGGGTCGGCCGCGCTCGTCAAGTAGCCGCGAGGCTTGTTAAGCAGCACATAAACTTTCTCGCGCCCCGCGAGCAGCGGATTAATCAATCGCCCCCGCACCTTGATGTGATCGCGCGCGGGATCAGCTTTAGTTCCTAACTCGGTGACGACTTCGCCGTTGACCGTCACCTCGCCCGCCGTGATCATTTCTTCGGCGTGTCGCCGCGAAGCGATGCCGGCAGCGGCAATTAATTTTTGTAAACGCTCTTCCATAAAGCAGAGGTCAGAGGTCAGAGGTCAGAGGCCAGAAGAAGGTAGTTACTGTAACTGACCTCTGACCTCTGGCCTCTGGCCTCTGCTGTTAAGCTCCGCCCATCATGTCCTCGAAGTCTTCGACGTTCGGGAGTTCCGTTAAATCCTTGAGGCCAAATTGGAGGAGGAATTCTTTCGATGTGCCGTACATCATCGGACGGCCGACCGTCTCCTTGCGGCCAAAAGCTTTGATGAGACGCTTGTCCAACAGCGTCTTGATCGCGGAAGAAGACTGGACGCCGCGAATGTCTAAAATTTCGGGAACAGTGATCGGCTGCTTGTAGGCGATGACGGCGAGCGTTTCCAACGCGGCGAGTGAGAGCTTGGCCGACGGGCGCGATTTGAGAAACGCGCGGACGTGATCGTGATGTTCGGCGCGCGTCGCGAATTGCCAGCCGCCCGCCACCTCGCGCAGCATCAAGCCGCCGTTGCGTTCATTAAACTCCTTCGCCAAATCTTCGACCGCCACCTGCACCCAGCCGCGATCTTCCTTGAGCACGTC
>JACCRA010000210.1 GCA_013813825.1 Pyrinomonadaceae bacterium
GTCCGCCGGCCGACGAGGTGTTGGCGAATTTCGAGCAGCGCCAGCCGTTTCCCGGCGTCGAGATCATCGCGCTCGGCCAGCACGTCGATTACTGGAACCGGCTCGGCTGGACCGATCCCTTTTCGGCCGCCGCCTTCAGCGAGCGGCAAGGCGAATACGCCGACGCCTTTAGCCGCGACGGCGTCTATACGCCGCAGATGATCGTGGACGGCCAAGCCGAGTTTCCCGGCGGCAATCAGGCGAAGGCGCGCACGGCGATCACGAACGCGGCCAAGTCTCCGAAAGCGGAGATCACTGTTTCGCGTTCGCCGGCAAGTTCGGGAAGCAGCGCCGTGACGCTGCAAGTTTCAGTCGAGAAACTTCCGGCCATCACGGCGGGCGACGAGGCGGAAGTAATGCTGGCGCTCACCGAAAGTGATCTCAGCACGAGCGTCCCGCGCGGCGAAAACGCCGGGCGCAGGCTGCGACACGCATCGGTGGTGCGGCAATTGGTCCCCATCGGGAGCGCGCAGGCCGGAACGTCTTTCGCCGCCCGTCCGACGCTGACGCTCAACCGCGATTGGCGGCGCAAAAATCTTCGTGCGGTAATTTTCATCCAAGAACGAGAGAGCCGCCGCGTACTCGGTGCCGCATCGATCAAGCTCGCGGACTAACAAAACTCGGGCGGGCAGAGTTACTCCTGCCTGCGTTAATAAAACAATAGGGACCAGCCCGGCCCCTACACAGACATCCCGCACAAGTTTCCGGCGCGCCCCATACTTTCTCACGCCGCATCGTTAGATTTTTATGACGAACAACTAACAGCGATCCGCCGGCCCCATTCCGGCGGCGCGGCGGCGTAGCGTTCCATGCTGGGTTGTTCGTCGAAGGGGCGGCGCAGCAGTTCGAGCAGGCGTTCAATCTCGGTGAAGTCGCGTTGCCGCGCGGCGGTGGCCTTCGTGATCGCGTCCTGCGCGAGGTAATTACGCAACACGAATTTCGGGTTAGTCAGATTCATACGTTGGCGTCGTTCATCGTCCACGGACGCCTCGGCGCGCAATCGCTCGCGGTAGCGCGCCGTCCAAACGTCGCAGGCCGCCGGATCGATGAACATGTCTCGCAACGAAGCATCGTTGTCGCTATCACCGTTGCCGCCGTCGTCGCCGTGCGTTTCACTCTTGAGATCACCGAGCCGGCGGAAGAAGTTGGTATAGTCCACGCCGTTGGCTTCCAGCAGTTCGAGCAAACTCAAGATCAATTCGGCATCTTCCTGACGCCGTTCACGCCAGCCGAGTTTGCTTCTCATTAACTCACCGTAGCTTTCGGCGAACGCGGGCTGGTAAGCGTCGAGCGCGGCGACGGCCGGTTCCCGCTCAATCAGACTAAGCAGCGTCTCCGCCAGACAACTGAGATTCCAGAGGCCGATAGCGGGCTGCTGGTTGAAGGCGTAGCGGCCTCCGTGATCTGAGTGGTTGCAGACAAAATTCGCGCGGTAGTCGTCCATGAAGCCGAACGGGCCATAATCGATGGTCAGTCCGAGGATCGACATGTTGTCTGTGTTCATCACGCCGTGCGCGAAGCCGACGGCTTGCCACCGGGCAATGAGCCGCGCTGTCCGTAAGACGACTTCGCGCAGGAATCGCTCGTACCGGTCTTGGTCCCCTTCCAACTCCGGGTAGTGGTTGGCGATGACGTAATCGGCCAACTCGCGGACGCGCTCCGGCTGCCCGCGGTAGTGAAAGACTTCAAACGTGCCGAAGCGAACGTGGCTGGGCGAGAGGCGCGTCAGCACCGCCGCCGTCTCGATAGTCTCGCGCCGGACAGGCTCATCGCTGCCAACGATGCAGAGGGCGCGCGTCGTCTGGATGCCTAAGTTGTGCAGCGCCTCGCTGCACAAATACTCGCGAATGGTCGAGCGCAGTACGGCGCGCCCGTCGAAGCCGCGCGAGAAGGGCGTCGGCCCCGCTCCCTTCAACTGCACGTCCCACTTTGCTCCCGCCTTGTTTCGCACTTCACCGAGCAGGATCGCGCGCCCGTCGCCGAGTTGCGGCACGTAGTGGCCGAACTGGTGGCCGGCGTAAAGCATCGCGAGCGACTCCACGCCGGGCAAGATTTTATTGCCGCTGAAATACTCGACGAACTCCGCCCGTCCGGCCTCATCCGGATCAAGATCGAGCAGTTCGGCCGCCGCCGCGTTGAAGCTGACAAGGTAAGGCTCCCGGCGGAAAGGGGTCGGCGCGGCTTGCGCGTGAAAAGCCGCAGGCAGACGGGCATAGGTGTTATCGAATTGCAGTTCGGTCAGTTTGTGCATGAGTGATGAAAGGATAAGAAAAACGCGACGCGAATGCACGCGCTGATCGAGGTCTCAATACTGGCAGAGGTGTCAGAGTGGCGGATTGTCCCAGCCCGGCGCCCTCAGGCCGTGGACGTCTTTCGCGGCTCCTTCCAGTGCGGCTTCAACCGAGCGTCGTGCCCGCGAGCGCGTGGGTGAGTTTGCTGAGGGCGATTTCCAGTATGTCGTCTTCGCGCGCGATGCAGAGCCGCATGTAGGCATCCCACTGGTCCGAGTCGGTGAAGGCGCTGCCGGGCACGCCGGCGACGCCGGCGCGCTCGATCAGCGCCTGATTGAGGGGCATCGCGTCGTCGAATCTTTCGGGGATGCGCGCCCAGATGTAGAAGGCCGAGCCGGAGTCGTAGATTCGAAAGCCAACCTCAGCGAGCGCGATAGAGGCGCGCAGCCGCTTGGAGATAAATTTCTCGCGCAGCCGCGCATAGTAATGCGGATCGGCCATCAGCACTTGCGCTAGCGCCTTTTGCAGCGGCGTCGGGGCGCAGACGTAAAAGACGTTGTTCGCGTTGTTGAGCGGGGCGACCAGCCTATGATGGCCGTAGGCGTAGCCGAGCCGCCAGCCGGAAATGTTCCAAGACTTCGAGAAAGAGTTGACCGTGATCGTGCGCTCCCACATCCCCGGCAAACTCGCTATTGAGAGGTGCGGGCGCGGGCCCGTGACGTAGTGTTCGTAAACCTCGTCGGCGATGCAGAGCAGATCAAACTCTTGGCAGACATCGGCTATCGCCTGCAATTCCTCGCGCGTGAAAACTTTCCCGGTCGGGTTGACGGGCGTGCAGGCGATGATCGCGCGCAACGGGAATTCGCGCCGGTCGCGCAGTTCGCGACAACGGACGCGCAACTCTTCGCGGTCGAAGCGTAGCGTCTCGGTGTCGAGCGTGAAGATTTGGGTGCGACCGCCTAGCTCTTCGATGATGCGCCGGTGGTAGGGGTAATAAGGCTCGAAGACGAGCGCCGACATGTCCTTCAGATATGTGGCGGCGATGGCGATCAAACCACCGGTCGCGCCCGGCGTGATCAGCAGTTCGAGCGGCACGGCGTCCGGGTCGATCTCGACGCCGTTGAGCATCCCGATCTTCCCGGCCACGGCCCGGCGCAATTCGGCGACGCCCTCGGCCGGGCTGTAATGGTTCTGGCTGGCCGCGATCAACTCGCCGGCCGCCGCCGCCAATCCCGGATCAATCGTTAACTCTGGTTGCCCCTGCACGAGATTGCCGTCCGGCGGGACCAACCTGGTGATCATACGAATGTCAGGTTTGCTTCTGCTTGTCATGTCACAACTCTTTCCCAGAGGAGATGTAGCCGTCCTCGCGGCCCCGCGCTTCGGCGTCAGGCGCGCCACCGCCCGTCGGCACGGACAATCTATCATTTCACGCGAATTAACAACATCAGCAAGCGTTCAGCTATCAGCTATCAGCTATCAGCCAATCAGTTGTAGTGCAGCTCGTTCATCCGCGTGCTTCGTGGCTTGTTCATCCACGCGCTGGTCTTCGCTGAAAGCTGATAGCTGAACTCTCATTGTGCAATCCTATAGTTACTAACTTTCGCTGACGATTCACTCGCCCCGCAGCCACCTCCGCCGCAGTTCGTGAATTGGCACGGGCGCGTTCTTCATCTCTTCAATGCGGTATTCGGAGCGCCTCGCCGCCGCTGGAGTCGCGTTGCTGCTGCTGCTGGCGGCGCTTGTTTTCGTCAGTCGCAGTCCGAGTTGCGCGAACGCTTCATCGTAGGGCGGCGGTTCGACGCCGCGGACGTGGCGCGCGAAGAAATCGGTGAAGTCACTGCCCGCCGTTTCCGAAACGACGCGGGCAAAATCTTCGACGGTGTAGCCGCGCCCGCGCAGGTAATAAGTCGCGTTCGAACTGTTGCGGTAAAACTCCTCGTACATACGCCGCATCACGTCGTCGAGCGAGTTGCGCCCGCCGGTCTTCCCGCGAATCAGGAGATCGAGCGTCAGGCCGAGCACTTCGCCTTTGTCGTAGTAGCTGATTGAAGTTTGACCGAGGTTGGTTTGCTGCCGCGTCGGCGCGCCGTCGAGGAAGGGCGCGAGCAGCGAAGCTTCCTCCGCGCTCATCAGGCGACTGCCGGGTGCGTTCTCAATCACGCCGATCTGCATGGCCAATTCGCGGTACAGCCGCTCGTCGGTCCACAATCCGGCGCGGCGCTGCATCAAGTGGCCGTAGTAGTTGGTGATGCCTTCGGCGATCCACAGGCTGCGCGTGTTCAAGGGCCGTGTGAAATCCCACGGCCCCAGTTCAATTGGGCGCAGTCGCTTGACGTTCCACACGTGAAAGAACTCATGGCTTACTGTATCGAGCGCGTCTTCGTACATCCCTGCATCGGAAAGCGCGCCGGACTCTATGATTTGCGTCGAGTTGAGATGCTCCATGCCATCGCCGGAATGATCGTCAGCCGCAAAATGAATGAGGAAAGTATAGGAATCAAACTCAGGCGCCCCCCCACATTCTTGTTTCCGCGCGGACTATTTTTTCAATGTCACGAACCAGCGCGGCGCGCTTACCTCCTTCATCTCCAAAGGAATGAACGACGACGTGGTAAGTTTTGCCATCTACTTTGAAATCATCCACAGTGAAGTCGGGCGCAATCT
>JACCRA010000252.1 GCA_013813825.1 Pyrinomonadaceae bacterium
GCACCAAAGTCTTCTGCGCGCGCGCCTCCGCCTTATTGCGCGAGTTGTATTCGGGATCGCTATAGAGCCGGTACTGGACCAGCATCCCGACGGAGAAGAGCAAAATTGCCGCCGTATAAACTGTCCAATTGCCCGCGTATTTGAATCTCCGCGAGAGCCACAGTACCAACCCCAGAATCGGAACATAGAGCAGCAGATCGCGCGCCGCGCCCACTATCGACGGCTCGTAGCCGCGCAACAGCGCCGACCGGTAGACGGCGACGTAGCCCACCACCTGAAAGGCGATGATCAGCAAAAGGGCGATCAAATGTGATGAAGCGCGGTTCTTCATTTCCGCTTACTTTTCCTTGTTAGGAAAGACTGTTTTCAAGGTACGACAACGATGCTCCAACATTCTCCGCCACCGCTGTTGGCCGCGACCGACCCGCGGCGGGATACGCCGGCTGAAGTGCCTTGTCATGGTTTGTCGCGCCTTTCGCTTATGATCCGCTCGACGGTGTTAATCAATGCGCTCAACCGCTCATCGGTGGACGTGATTTCACGCTCGTGAATTTCCGCGATGGCGAGCAGGGCACGAATGCCCTCTTCGGTCCGCTCCCACCGCTGCTCGGTCCGCTCCCATCGCTGCTCAGCGCGCTGCTGTGCCTCAGCAAGCTCACCCGTCCGCTCAGCAAGCTCGCTCGTCCGCTCACTCAGGCCATCGATCTTGACGGCGAGCGATGCCATCAGATCGGCCACCACGTCGAACTTCCTGTTAATCTCTTCGTCCGTCATCAGAAAACCTCGCCACCCGATCTCAAATTTGATATTTCAAATTTCCAATCCCGACTTGCTTGGAACCGTTCCCTGGCTTTGTCACCTCACCGCGACGGCTCTCCGTTCAGGACGCGCCGGGCGTGGCGGCGAAGTCTGAGGCTGTGGCGGTTGACGGCGCGGCTGGCCGTTTGCCGGCGGCTGAATCTGCTGTGGCGAGATGTTGCCCAGCAAGCCGAGGTCTTTCGCTTTCAGGACAAGAGCGGCGGCGACCGGGGCAGCGGCGCGCGAGCCGTAGCCCCCGCCTTCGATGATGACGGCCATCGCGAGTTGCGGAAAGTCGAGCGGCGCGATGCAGAGAAACCAACTGTCGATCCGCTTCTCGTCCGCCAACACGATCTGCTCGTACTCACGAATGATATTGCCGCGCCGGTCGCGCTCATACTTCTTAATAGTCTTAATCTCGCCGGTTTTGGGATCATAGACCGGAACTTCTTTCTGCGCCGTTCCCGTCTTGCCACCCGTCGTCACACCGGCCGCCTTGACGGGCGCGAAGACACCGCGCGCCGTGCCCGACGCCCCGCCCGTCACGAGTCCCATAACGCGGCGCATGTCGGCGGCCTTCTCCGGTGTCACCACTTGGTTGAAAACCTGCGGCGGCAGGTGATACTCGATCTTCGGCTTCATCAACTTGCCTTCGAGATTGGCGATGGTTGCGGCAGAGAGCGCCATTTGCAGCGGCGTCATTTGGCCGGCGTAGCCTTGCCCGTAGCCTTCAATCGCGAGATCGTAAGGCCGCATCTTCGGGCCGGCCACAATGGTCGCCTCCGCTGGCGCGAGGGCGCGGGCGAGCGCCGGACTACTCACGTTCCAGATTTCAGGCTGCCGCCGTGCCTGTCTTGCTTCGTCGTCCGTGGCGTAAGCCCCGATGCCAATGAGGCGCGCTGCTTGCCCCAATCGTTCGGGGCCGAGCTTAACGGCCATCTGCGCGAAATACTGGTTGCACGAAACTTCGTAAGCCTTGTCAACGCCGATCCGCCCGTGGACTTCGGCCGCGCCCTGATCGTCGTAGATCACTTTCGCGCCTGACTGTGCATAGTAGCCGCCGCCGCTACAAACGAACTGTTCGTTATGCAAGCCGTGCGCGTAAGCCGCGATCATCGTCACGGTCTTAAACGTCGAGCCGGGAATGTAATAAGCGCGCAATGCGCGGTTGACCAACGGGTTATTGCGCTTGTCGGCGTCAAGCTTAATCCACGTCGCTTCGTCCTGCGCTTCTCTAATCGAGTAGGCCGGGTTACTGTACATCGCCAGCACTTCGCCCGTCTGCGGGTTGAGGATGACAACCGCGCCGTGTCGATCTCGCAACTGCTCAACCACCGCTTTTTGCAACTCGCGATCAATGGTCAAACGCACGTCGAGATTCGCCGGCTGTTTCACTTCCTGATTCGTGACGACCGCGACCGCTTCGGGGGCGGCCCCGCTCTGCATCCCGAACAAGGCGCGCTCCATCCCGGGGTCGCCACGGTCGGAGCCGAACAGTTGCGCTGTCGCTTGATCGAGCGGATACTCACGCGAAATTTTGCCGTCCGGGGTGCGTGTATAAAGCGCCAGCGCGTTTTCCAACTTGCCGCTCCGGTCGAGAATCCATCCGCGCAAAGTCGATTCCGAAAGGCGGCGATTCCGCAAATCCTTGTAACTTAAACTCTGAAAGCGTTCATTGCGATCTTCGGCGTAGAGCGCCCAATAAACGTGAAAGCCGAAGACCGTGAGGGCGAGCAGGACAAAGACCCAGCGCAAAGCGAACAGCCCGCGATTGGTTGAAGTGGCGCCAAGCCGTTGCCTGACTTCTTTCGGCAAATCGGATGGCGCGACGGCCGCCAGCAGCGGCGAGCGGCGGCCACGGCGGATGCCTCGCAGCAACGAGAATGCCAGCCACACGATCATCAGCGCCAGCCCACCCATATAAACCAGACTTAAAAGCGCCGGCTGTTTTTCGGGAAGTGCAATCATAAGGCGAATGCTCGTCACTGCTTTCTAAATCTGACTTCCACATCGCCGAAGCCGATAACGTCGCCGTCCGCGATCTGGCGCGCTTCGCCGTAAGTGATGCGGCGGCCGTTAATGAAAGTGCCGTTGGTCGAGCCAGTATCGGAAACGAGCAATGCGCCGTCGCGGTTGACCATCAGCGTCGCGTGGACTTTCGAGACGCTGGCGTGCGGAAGGCAGAGATCGATGTCGGTCGCGCGGCCGACGTTGAGACGCTTGCCGCCCACTTTGAAAGAGAGCCGAACGTCCTGCACGCCTTCCGGCAACGTGACGCGCGCGGCGAAAACAACTGACGCCAGTTCAGACTTCGGCGGCGCGGCTGTCACTCCTTCGGACGCACGCTGCCGTTGCTCATCCTGTTGCTTCAGTTCATCCTCAAATTCGCCGAAAGTCGGATCGATGGCGATGCCGGTCGTGAAAATGTCGGCCAAAGTTTCGACTTTCACCGGGGCCAGTGTCCGCAGGCGCGCATCGTTGATGTGGTCAATGGCCGCCGCGAGAATTTCGTGCTCAAGTTCTTGGAGCGCTTCCGGGTCAGCTTCGGAATGCGTGCCCCATTCGATTTTGAGTTTCAAGAGATGCGGGGCGATGCGTCCCCGTTTTGGATCGCGGCGGGCCCGCTCGTCAATTAGTTGGCGCATCCGCTCGATCAACTTTGAAGTAGTAAAACCGCTCTGCGTCACCAGATCGCGGCCGAGTTTGCGATCCACGACGGCCCCGACCCTGCCCAGCACACGGCGGAACAAACGCTCGACCAGTGCCTCGTCGCGCTTCCCGACGGTCGGATTTTTCTCAATCTTACTCATGCGAATCAATACGCTCGTTGCTCAAAGAGGTTCGGGCGGCTACCGCCCACAGCCGGAAGCGCCGGAGTTTATCAAACACGCTAATTGATCATGCGGAACGCAGGTCTATGGGAGAAGGGAACTGTTCGATTCAGCAACTCGCTCGTATTCTATCCGAAACCAGCACCGGAGAGTAAGCGGTCTTTGAAAGCAAGCGGCTGTGGCCGAAGGCAAAAGGCAAAAATAAAAACCAATGGTGTCTTTACACTTTGCCTTTTGCCTGCGCCAACGAAGCATGGCTTCGTTGGCGCTCGGCTTCGTAGAGGATGACGGCGAGAGCGACCGCGACGTTGAGGCTTTCCACCGGCGGGCGCATGGGAATGCGGACGCTGCTCTCAGTAGCCGCGCTCTCTTTGGCGGTCAGTCCGAAGGCTTCGGCTCCGACGACGATGGCGCAGGCTTTCGTCCAGTCGTGAGCCGTGTGCGCGAGCGGGGCAGTCAGAGCGGTGCTGACAGTCTGGACGCTGCGGGCCATGCACCATGCCAGCGCATCCGAAAATTCAACTCCCTGCCAGACGGGAAGCCGAAAACTTGATCCCATCGCGCCGCGCAAGGCTTTGGGCGCAAAAAGGTCAGTTGAGCCAATCGTGACGATAACGCCGGAAGCGCCCGCCGCTTCAGCCACGCGCGTCATCGCGCCGGCGTTCGCCGGATTGTTGATTCCGTGCATGATGACGAGCAACAATGGGTCGGCGGGCAGTGCCTCCGCAAACGATTGACGAGAACTATCGGGCCGGCGGGCGAGCAGGATTAAGCCCTGTGGAGTCGGCGTGTCTGAGATGGCCGCGAGCACGTCTTCGCTGACGGCGTGGGAAACTGTTGCGACGCGGCGCACAGTTTCAAGCGTCTCCGCCCCTCTCCGTTCGCGCCCAATGCGGTCGGTGAAAAACGCTTCGACGATCTCCAATTCCGAGCGCACGGCTTCTTCACACAGCCGTAAGCCTTCGGCGAAGATCATCTTCTTTTCTTTGCCGTCGCGCACCGCGCGGGCATATTGCGCGCGGGGATTCTGACGACTGGTAATGATCGCTTCGCTCAAGGTTGTCTGGCCCCGATAGATAAGCTGCGCGCGTCAATCTCAATCCACGCCGGCCAGTGATCTGAAACACCGAGCGGTCGTGCCACGCCCCAGCGCGTGACTTGTGCCCCGCGCGCGAAAATCCAATCGGTATGGAGGCGGACCAGCCCCGCGCGCCACGTCGTGACGCCCGAAGGCATTGGCGTCTGATAGCCGTGGGCTTCGAGCAGCAGTCGCATCTTTCGACGGGAGACAGGTGTTAGGGTGTTGAAATCACCGAGCAAGATGACGGGGGCACCGCGCGGCAAACTCTCCGCCTCTTGTAAAATCGCTTCGTGCTGCGCGAGTTGTTCATCAATGTCAGCGTGGGGATCGATGTGCGAGTTGAAAATGTGCAATCTGCGAACGCCGATTTGCACCGTCGCATGGAGGGCAAGGCGCGGGCGCGACGCGCATTCAACCCACGGCAGTTCGACGCGCGCACAAGTTACCAACGGGAAGCGACTCAGGATGGCGATCCCGGTCTGCCCTGGATCGTCCGGCGCGATGTGTTCCTCAAAATCCAGATACCACTGCTTCTTTTTCGGTTGTTCGACGCGCGAAATTTCCAATCCGGCGTGCGCCCAGTTCGTTTCAAGAATCTCCGCCAGTTCGCGAGCGACGTGGTGGCCGCCGGCGCGCAACGTCATTCGATCTGCTTCCTGCAACGCCACGATGTCGGCTTTCGGCATCAGCCGGCCTTCGGAGAGAGCCTGACCCGCGCTCCGCAAATGTTTTTCGACGAGCGCCGCGCGTCGTGCTGGCCGCGTAACGCCGAGACGGCGGAGCAAACTGCCGGAAATAAGAAACGAGCCGACGCCGTAGCGGATATTGAACGTCACGATAACGATTTTACCGGCGGCCGTCGGCGCGTTGGGGCGCAAGGGACCAGTCGCCGGGTGCGCCGTTCCCGTCTCGATCAATCCGGTCACCGGATGTTTTTCCGCCATCGCCAAAATCTCCCGGCCTCCTTTACGCGCGCCCATTGCCCGTCGCACAATTTGCGTGTTTCGTAAACTGAATCGTTCCGCATTGGATTATAAATGAAGTCAAACATCGTGGCCGCCGTCGATGACATCTTTTTTGCCGCGAAGATTCGCGCCACGGCCGACCAACTCGGCGTCAAAGTGGATTTTGCGCGAAACCTCGACTCGCTCGAAAAACTACTAGATGACGGTGAGACACTGCTGGTGATTGTCGATCTGCACTTGCAACGCTACGACGCATTTACGGCCGTTGAAAGAATCAGGGCAAATCAGACGACGTGCGGCATTCCAATTATCGGCTTCTTCTCACACGTCCAGACTGAACTGCACCGGCGGGCGAAAGCGTCCGGCATCGATCATGTCATGCCGCGCTCCGTCTTCACCAAAAAACTGCCGAACATTCTACGAGGCCAAGTGAGTTGAGTTTGCGCCCGGTGGGCGGTTCGGTAGGATGTCGGAAAGCCGCGCCCTCTCGCAAGCGGGCGCGGCTGTTCAACGCATAAAAGTCTCTATCACATCAGGCAACGTGGGCGGGCGTGATCACTTCGTGAATGGCACGCACTTCCGGCACCAGTTGCTCATACTGTTCGAGCGTTAAGGCCTGCGCGCCGTCGGAGAGCGCGCGTTCGGGCTGATCGTGGACTTCGATGATTAACCCGTCGCAACCGACGGCCACGCCCGCGCGGGCGAGCGGCGTCACCATGTAGTTTTTGCCGGTGCCGTGCGACGGATCAATCACGACAGGCAGATGCGAAACGCGGCGCACCGCCGGAATCGCGGCCAAGTCGAGCGTGTTGCGAGTGTGCTGCGCGAAAGTGCGGATGCCGCGCTCGCAGAGGATCACGTTGTAGTTGCCTTCGGCCATGATG
>JACCRA010000280.1 GCA_013813825.1 Pyrinomonadaceae bacterium
TCTTCGGCGCGCATCAGGTACAGCAGGATTTTCGGCACCGGCTGCCCGTCGGCGTCAACTACTTTCCCGCTGATGCGTCCGTTGTCCGCGACGTAGAAACTCGCGTTGCCGCAACCGCGCTCGGCGAGCGTCAACTTCTCCTCGACGCGGTGCGCGAACAATTCGTCGGGCAGTGTGACTTTGATGGTGTAAGTTCCGGCTTTGAGTCCCGCCACTTGATAGCGCCCTTCCGCGTCCGTGCGGAGTTCGCGCCGCACGCCTTCGCCCTCGATGACGAGCGGCAGCCCGGCGAGTCGCTGGTCCACAACGGGCGGCTTCGCGCCTTCGGCTGGACGCTGGGCCGTGAACGCCACCGCGCCTGAGATCGTCACGCCGGACGCCCGCCCCGGCAGGCTGCGTAAGAAGGCGAGGTCTTCGTCGGCCTCTGTTGCAAGGCGCGTGCGCGTGCAGATACTCGTCGAGAGCAGATTGGAGCGTGGGTCGCGGTAAGCATAAACGACGTACTGCGCTCCCTTGACGAATCGGTAGCCGCAATCGCCGTCGTTCCTGCCCGTGCCGACTTCCACTTCGCCGATGTCAACCCCGCCGAAGGATTCCTGAACCGTGAAGGTATTCGTCACGGGCGGCAGATACTCGCCCGCGTCCGCGCGCTTGCGCTCCACTTCGACGGAATCATTTTTGCGCTGCTTAACATTCGTCACCGTGCCGACGAAGACCGCGCCCGCTCTCCCGTAAGCCTCGCACGGCGCGCCATTCGCCAAGCACGTGCAGGCCGCAACTTGTTCGGCGCACAGCAGCACGCACAGCACAGATAGAACACCGATGAGCTTTGACCGCATACAGTTCACTCCCTTTCATCGTTCCCGTAGTTTCATCTCCCGCGCGCCGGCAACCACGGCGCGCCTCCGACGGCCTGATACTCATGTTGCTCGCGCAATGAATTTCCTCAACAACGCCTCACGGCGAGATTCCCCGCGCGCGACTTATGAACGCCGCCGGGGGTCATCAATCAACCCTGTGCTCGGCACCGGCTGCACGTTCTGTTGCACGAGCACCGGCTCATACTCATCGCCCTCGATGACGGCGCGCTCCGGCACATCCGCGTCCACCACATCACGCACGAGCAGGAGGCACGCGAGCGCCGCGATGATCAGGCAGGCCCCGCCCGCCATCACGACGTAGAGCGGCGCGACGGTGCTGTTCTCACCGAACAGCGCGCGGATGATGCGCCCGAAGGTCGTCGCGGCGATGATTTCGGGGATAACGATGAAGAAGTTGAAGACTCCCATGTAAACGCCCATGCGCGCGGGCGGCAAAGCCGAGGAGAGAATTGCATACGGCATGGATAGAATTGACGCCCAAGCGATGCCGACGCCGACCATCGTGAGAATTAGCAGTTCCTTGCTCTCGACGAAATAGCACGCCAGCAGCCCTAATCCGCCGCACGTAAGGGCGATGGCGTGGACGGTTTTGCGTGAGGTCGCGGCGGCGAGTTTCGGCAGGGCGAAGGCGATGGCGAAGCACGTGACCGAATAGACGGCAAACATCAGCCCGCCCCATTCGCCACCTTCGCGAAAGAGTTGGGTATCGGAGTTCGGCGCGTTGAAGATGTGATAAGAGGTCATCAACCCGTAGAACATCCACATGCAGAACAGACCGAGCCACGTGAAAAATTGCACTACGGCGAGTTGTTTCATCGTCGCGGGCATGTCGCGGATGGCGGCGGAAATTTCTTTGAGAAGCTCGCGGACGACGAAAAGAATCCGACCTAGAACATTACCGGCATTGCGGTATGAGAGTCGCCTGCGCTCGAACACCGCCATGTCATCGGGCGGGTATTCGCGCGTCGTCAACACTGTGTAGAGCACAGCTAGGAGGAACGCGACCGCGCCAATCCTAAACGAGTAGAGCACGGTGAGAGGGATGCCGCTGGCGGTCGTGCCTTCAACGCCAAGTTGACGGAAGAGATACGGCAGGGCGTTGGCGAGCGACGCGCCGATGCCGATAAAAAACGACTGCATCACGAAGCCCGCCGTGCGCTGTTCGATGTTCAGCTTGTCGGCGACGAACGCGCGGAACGGCTCCATCGAGACGTTGATCGAGGCGTCGAGAATCCACAGCAGCGTCGCCGCCATCGCTACGCCCGTGATCAGCGTGCCGCTGAGGCCCCTTGCGATCTCGCCGGCGCTCGGCATCAGGAACAGCGCGACGGAGGCGAGGATGGCGCCGACGAGAAAGTAAGGACGACGACGACCGAGGCGGTTCCACGTCCGATCACTCATCGAGCCGATGATCGGCTGCACGACCAAACCCGTGACCGGGCCGGCGAGCCAGAGGAGCGGCACGTCGTCGGCGTTCGCGCCGAGGTAAGTGTAGATCGCGCTCATGTTCGCCAACTGCAAGCCCCAGCCGAACTGAATGCCGAGGAATCCGAAACTCATGTTCCAGATTTGCCAGAAGCTCAGACGTGGTTTCCGCTGCGTCATCTCTCGCCTCCCGAAGCTGTCCATCGTCAGTCCCTGTCCCGTAGGGACAATTGAAAATAGCCCAGCGATTTATCGCTGGGGAGCGCGCAAATTTTTTCGAGTCCCGTAGGGACGGTTGGAATTAACCCCAGATGTAACGCTCATCATATTCAATGCCATGTTTCTTGAGGAACGCCCGAAACTCATCCTGAAAACTAACTTTGCGATGATGTTCCGCCTGCCCGTGGATATAAGCAGTTGTGTCTTTGACGTGCGAGACGCTAATGCTGAACGCTCCGTAGCCTTCCTGCCACGCGAAGCCGCGTGCTGTGGGGAACGTGTCGTGCATCCAGAGCGAAGAACCGCCCTTGATTAGTTGCATCGCTTTGGCAATCGCCATCGTTGACGGGATCGAGAGGAGCAGATGCACATGATCCTCGACGCCGCCGACAGCCAGCATTTTAATTTTGTTTTCTCTGGCAATGCCGCCCAGATAAGGCCAGAGTGTTCGTGTATGTC